>JASEGF010000086.1 GCA_030017935.1 Bacteroidales bacterium
CCCATCCATAGTTATAATCAGGATGGAATAATAATTGATTATCGCTAATTTTTAGTGATAATCGCAGTTTCTTATTTATAAAATAACTTGTAGATAAATATAACGATTTTGCATATTCTGCTTTATCTAAATAATATATCCAAAAGTTTTCTGGAGAGGTGAGATTCATCTGCTGTTCTTGAAATGTTATTTGTCCTAATCTACTTATATCTTTTGAATATCCTATTCTTAGATCCCATCTGAAATTTTTAAGTGGATAGCCAATTGCAGAGAGGCTATATTTCCATTGTTTATCTCCTAGTCCATATCCTGCTGAGCTTTCTAAGATGAATCTTTCAGATAGTTTGTTATTTGTCACAATGCCTAAGCCTAATCTCCATTTCTCAAATACATTATATTGAACTAAATTATTCAATGGTACATAGAATATGCTAATTGGTATATATCCACTCATTAGTGCAGTTGTTAAATCTGCCATTGTGTTTAAATTACTATTTGCTGCTATGCTGTCTAGTAATTGATATGTATTTATGTCTTTTAGTGAATCTTTATTATTTCGGTATTTATTTAATAATTCATTATTTTTTGTTTTCAGTGCAACCTCAGTGTTAAATAATGTAAATGATTTTTGAAAATCTGGATTATTAATTTTTATTTCATTGAGTACAGTTTCTCCATGGGCAAATAATGGAGAGCCGCCCACAGTGAATCCAGTAAACCATATATCTGTTTTTAATTCTTTGGGGAACCATAAAGAATCTATTAATTCATAATTTTGTGTAATGTTCATTAATAATCCAGGTGTATTATCGTATGGCGAAGCTACTACACTTTTGATAGCCCAACGATATTTAGATATATATAAAAGTCCTTCTATTCCTTCGAAATTTTTGTTTTTATATGGTTGATAATGTATTACAAATATAGTGTCTATCCCATCATATATAGTATCTCTCAATGAGAAGTAATAATATTTATTACTATTTGGATTTATTGGGTTTAGATAATTTTTGTCTCCTATATTTACAGTTTTAGAATAAAATGAAAATGGTGTCAATTCATTAAATAACATAGATATCGTCGGATCTTTTATCCCTGATATTTTGCTATCTATTACTTTTTCATGCCAATCATTGGGATATTTATAAACTATTTCTGATATGTTTTCTGTCAAAAAAATATGATGTTGCTCAAAAAAATTTATATATTTATCTTTTATACTATCTGCTAATCTGGTATTTTTCTTAATAGAATCTACAGATGTAGTAACTACAAAACGTCTGTATGCTGTACATGTGAAATTATTATAATTTAATGGATTATTTTTTTCTCGATTTAATGTTACTAATTCTATAATGCTATCAGCTGGATTTGGTCCAGGCGTTACAACTACTGCTTCTAATTGATAATCAATCGGGCTAAGCTTTACAATTTTAATATTAGAAATATCATCGATAGACACAGTATCTTTTTTGTATCCTAAATAGCTGAATATCAAATACTTATTATCTGTAATTTTCTCAATTTTAAAATTACCATTTATATCTGAAATAGTTCCTTTATTTGTATTTAAATAATATATATGTACAAATGGAATAGGTGCTAGTGTAATGCTATCTACTACTTTGCCTGTGATAAAAGTTTGTTGCGAAAAAGATAGTTTAGTAATTAATATTAATACTACAATGACACAAAACTTCTTAATCAAAATTTATTTTTTATTTCAAAATTACAAAAAATCCAAATATTATTAATTTAAATTAAACTCTCCTTTAATTAAACTTCCATTTTCACCACTTCTCCCTTTCTCCCAAGTCTCCATTTCACCCAGTCACCCCATCTCCAAGTCACCCAGTCTCCCCAGTCTCCATTTCTCCCTTTCACACACCTCATCCTCACCTCGTCTCCCCCATCACCCCATCACCTCTTCACCTCGTCTCCCCGTCTCCCAGTCACCAAGTCTCCCCCGTCTCCCAATCACAGTCTATTTCTATTGTTTTATATTTTATTACATCCTTTTTTATTGGTTTCATTGTGTAATCTTTATTTATAATTTTTTTAGGTTCTGCATTATTTGACCCTAATTTATACTGTTCTTTTTGTATAATCAAGTTATTCCTCACAAATAAAATTTCTTTTATTTTGCCATCATTATTATAGATAAAATATTTTTCTAAAATATCTGTATTATCCAAATTATTTTGAATTTTTTCTTTTAATAAAAAATGGTCATTAGAATATTCATAAATCCAAATGCAAAGAGTATCATTATCTCTCAATTGTATTTTTTTTATTAGATTCCCATTATTATCATAATTATAAATCCAATTTTGTGAATAAATAGTTGCAATATCAGATAGTTCTGCATAAGATATCTCTTTTGTTCTGCCTAAGTGATCATATATATATCTTGTTAAATATCGCATAGAATCAGTATATTCTTGTATTTCAAATGGTAGAGTATCATAATAATTATAAAATGTGACAGAGACAAGATCAGCATTATGTAATGTTCTAATTTTTTCTATTTTATTTTTTTCATTATATGAATAATAGTATTTTAATGTATCAGTATTAAAAATAATAATTTTAGTAGTCAATAAAGTATCTTTATAATAATAAATCTCAGTAATTTTATTTTGCAGGTCTTGAATATACACAGGTTTATCAAATTGGTTATAATATATTTTTTTACTTAAATTATTATTAAAATATATTTCTTGTAATTCACATTGAGAATAAATAATATTACCATATAGAGATAATATCAAAAAAATAATTTTGCTAAATAAATTATTCATTTACTTTTTTATATTTTTTAGTTTTTGCCCACATTTCTTTAATTCTATCAAAGCTATAGTTATATGAAATACCTATACCCTGTGTATATTGTCCATAATAAATGAGTTGATCGTAGGGATTAGTTTTATTAAAAAGTCTAAGTTTCAGATTATCACTAAATCGATAGGATACATCAAAATCGCCGACAAAATTTGATGAAGATTGAGTAGTAGAAGTATTGTTGTTACTTACACCAATATTACTAGAAATTTGTAATTTACCATCTAAAAGTTGAGTAGACAGGCTCACTTGCGTCTCTGTAGGACTGTAAACAAAGCCTACATTCACATCACCAGTTATCTGAGAAAGCCAGTTGCTGAATTGATTAGATAGCATTTCGAAAGATGTATTACCTATACCACCTCCTATATCTAATCCACGCATACCTGCAGGAGAAATGAAAGAATTAAAAAGTAATAGAGCAAAAACCTGTTGCATTACATCTTGATCTGTTCTCAATACATTTTTTACTAAATTTTTAGTTTCTTCATCAGATTCTGGTAATTCAATATCAAATTTAATTTCTGGAGACATGAAATTCCCTGTGATATGCAAAAGCACACTAACTAAATATTTTTGTTTATAAACTTCGGAAGAGTCGAGATGTCCCACAAGTGAATATAATGATGTACGGATATTATTCCTAGCTATTATATCCATTTCTCCATTCATTACATTACCACGCCATTTAATGACACTTCCTGGATCGATATTGAATTTTTTATTAATAGTATTTTGCATTGTCAAATTGTAGTATCCATCTACTATTGTCACGTCTCCTAAAAGATTTAGATTGCCATCAGCATCCATGGTTAATTGTATATCGCCATTTGCTTTTACCATTATTTTGTCACCAATTCTCGGATCAAATTCTATATTTATTTCTGTATCAGGGCTAGGGGATACCCTTAGATTCATAGAAATTGTAGTTTTATCTGAAGTTAATTGTCTCATTGGTTTTATTTGAAGTGTGTCAGTAGTAGTATCTTTGGGATTTACGAAATTAATAAAATTACTTTGCTCTACTACACTAGTTGAAGAAATAGGTATATATAGTCTAGTACCTGATTCAGTGCTGACGTTACCATCGATTTTCAGTGAATTTATTGGCCCCTGCAATCTAATTGCTCCACTCACTAAGCCTCTACCATAGAAATATTCATTCTGATCTGGTGGAGCATCTACAGCTAAAAAATTATTAAATGTTAACCTAGTATCCATGTTAAAATCAGAGAAATTTTTATATTTCATCACAAAATATCCACTTGCAGTATTAGCCTCTGGATCATTTAGCACTATAGAATCTATTCTTATTTCGTTGGGATTAATTGTGACATTTGTAGTAAAAGTATAAGCTACATTAGTATAATTAATTTTTAATCTAGTACGTATTAGTTCTATTTCTCCTTTCATTTGAGGAGCTGAGAAGCTACCATAAACATTTACATTACCTTGAACATAGCCACCTATATTTGATACATACTCAGACATCATAGGTTCTATAAAAGATAAATTAAAATTACTAAAATCTATATTTAAATCCATATTATTTGCTCCCGTAGGATAAATATAACCATTAGCTTTTAGTGGCATTCTGACGCCTTGTGTGCCTATGTCTTTCAAAACCAAGTCTGTTTTAATACCTTTTTTTATTGTGTCCCATTTACTATTAAATTCTATATTCCCAATTCGTTTCCCATTAAAACTTAAATCACTTAGATTTATGTTAGCAAGTAAATTTGGTATTTTTTGATTAAATTTACTTAACTCTACTTTACCATCTAAATAGCCACCAATATTATATTGAAAATTACTAACGAAATTATTAATTTGAGACATTTCAATATTTTTCAAAACTACAGTTAATGGGGCTTCTGATGTTTTACTATAAATTCCATTTACTTTTATACTCTGAGTATTAGTAACTAATTCGAAATTTGAAATATTTAAATCTTCACCGTGATAAGTAATGGCTGATGGTTCTAAAATATACCAAACAGAATCTGCTATAGTTATAGAACTAGGATAAAAATATAAAGACAAATTATTTTTTTCTTTGAAATCAATGAATCCTTGTATATCAGTGCTCATGGGATAATACACCTGTGCATAAGGAATTTTTATTTGAAAATCCACCTTATTATGATTAATAGTACTAAACAATTCTATTTTGTTAGTATTAATTTGATTACTTGTAATGTTTTTAATATCTAATTGTAGATAAGATACATTATTGAATGTTTCTACATTAAGATTTAAACTATCAGCAATTGCTATATTACTATATGAAAATTTAGGTGTATTTATATTAAAGTTTAGCTCATTGGTACTACTTTGGAAACCACCACGAGCTTGTATCTCTGACAGAGATAATTCTTTAACAAAAATATTGACAAATTGCTGAATTTTAGGTTTTATCAGTAGTGAAAAGTTGAAATTTTGATTTGATTCGATTGATTGAAATGTACTATCATTGTATAGTTTTGGGAAATACGCATTGACAAAGTCTTTTATGGCTTCATCAATAGTAGCAAAATTTATTTGACCTATCAAATCAAAATCTAAAAGATCTGATTTAATATTTATATTTTTTTCAATATCATTAATATTTTGAATTGTTAATAATAATGAATCCATACTTCCAGATATATTCCCTTCAATATAATGGAGATCTTTAATAGATACAACCCCGAGCATATTATTTACATTGTTACCATTAATATTTGCATTAATTTTGGCTGATATAGTAGATATATTTTCATTTCTTGCAGCATGCAGATTATTCAAATTTATATTTTCTGCATTCATATCTACTACAATAGAGCTTAATATTTTACCATATTGTGCATTAGCTATTAAATCTAAGCTCATGTTAGGATCTAAAGAATGAATTTCTGTGTGATAATTAGAATCAATTTTGTCAACAGTACCTTTTATCTGTGATAGTTCTATACCAGAGATTACAATTTTATTAATATCTAAATTTGCTTGAGCTGATAAAGTAGATAAATTAAAATTATTGACATTTAAATAATTAATATCAAAATCTAAATTACCATCTAAGTGTTGTAGCGGATTTCCAGGAATATTTAATTCAGCAAAATTAAAATTTGTAAAATTAAATTGTCCAGAATAAGAGCTATTTTTACCATTAATTGTAACATAAATATTCTCATTTGGATTGTCTATAGACATTTCAAAATCAATAACATCAGCCATGCCTACACCACTTGCATTTACAGTGAATGTGCTAATAAAAGGTATATGAATATTAGTAGGTAAAATACTTTCTCCTTTAATAGTAATCGCACTTATATCTTCATTGGTAATGTTTTTACCTTGAATAGCTAGGTAGTATTGCATATTTTGAAAATCTACCACATTTTTCATCCAAAAATCTACGTCCATTTCAGAAGATTTCCCTATAATAAGTTTCAAATTATCTGAACGTAAATCATTAGCATTTCCATTCAATGAACCATTCAATCTGACAGGTATATACACACCACGAACATCTGGAGCAAAAAAACTAATATCCACGAAAGATAAATTAGATGGTCTGAAATATACATTCATCTCTACAGAGTCTACGAAATATTTAAAAGAATTGAAAGAATTGTACTTAAAAATTAAATCTGCATTTAATTGTGAATGAGGAGTAGTTAAATGAGCATTATTCATCGAGAAATATTTGTTATTAATGGTAAAATCACAGTCTAAGTGTTTGAGCTGCATACCATATTTTTCCTTAGTAGATAGCTCATGTATCTTTACATTTATATTAATATTATCAGTCATTTCAAAATCAGTAATCCAAAGGTTCACATCAGTGAAGTCCATAGCTTTATAATTAAAAGTACTGTCAAAAACTGGAAAATTATCATCAATATATTTGATAGTCCCATCAATAATTTTTAATTTTCCAATAGTAATTTTAGGAGTAGTAGATTTTTCTTTAATTGTATCTTTAGAAAAATATTCAGAAATATAATTAATGTTTAAAACGCTATCACCTTCATAAGTTCGCATATTAATATATGGTTGCTTTATGATAGCATCTTTGAAGTCCATACTAAAAGGCTTACTAAAAGGATTAATATTTTTAATTTTTACTTTAACATAAGGCAACCCGAATAATATACTGTCACGCTGGTCATACATGTATACATCTAATAGTTCTATATTAGTAAAAGTATTAAATTTAATTTGACCAATTTCGAACTTTGCATGTAAATTATCTTGCCACCAATTTTCGAAAATGCTAATAAAATAATTCTGAGTAATTGGAGCTTTTATAGTTACCAAAAGTAAAGCAGGTACAGCAAATATTAGCCATATTAAAATTAAAATTATAGTTCTAAAAATTTTTTTACCTTTGTGTAAAGACATAATTATGACTTTAATAGTAATGGGGATAGAAAGTAGCTGTGATGAGACATCCGTAGCTATTATGAAAGATGACACACTTATTAGTAATGTAACTGCTACCCAGGAAGTACATGCTTCCTATGGTGGAGTAGTCCCAGAGCTGGCATCCAGAGCTCATGCACAAAATATTATTCCAGTAATTCATACTTCTCTTAAATATGCAAATTTACAAAAAAAAGATGTAAATGTAGTAGCTTTTACACTTGGGCCAGGTTTAGTAGGCTCTTTAATGGTAGGAATAAGTTTTGCTAAATCTTTTGCACAAGCTCTCAACATACCCATAGTAGCTGTAGATCACTTATATGCACATATTTTTGCTTCTTTTATTCAATTTCCAAATGAAAAACATCCAGTACCAGAGTTCCCTTTTTTATGTCTTACTGTTTCAGGAGGACATACACAGTTACTAAAAGTAAGTGATTATGATGATATAAAAATCATTGGTGAAACAATAGATGATGCTGCAGGAGAGGCTTTTGATAAGGCAGCAAAAATATTAGGATTACCATATCCTGGTGGCCCAATGATAGATAAATTAGCCAAAAGTGGAGATCCTCATTATTTTCATTTTACTAAACCCAAAGTTCCAGATTTTCAATTTAGTTTCAGTGGTTTGAAAACTTCTCTTTTATATCTAGTAAGAGACAATTTAAAAAAAGATCCTGATTTTATCGAAAAATACAAACAACATTTAGCAGCCAGCTATCAGAGAACAATTGTTGAAATATTAGTAGAAAAAACCTTAAAAGCAGCTAAAGAATTCGGATTAAAAAATATCGTATTAGCAGGTGGTGTATCAGCTAATTCAGAATTAAGACAAACATTTATAAATAATGGTAAGCAATTAGGTTACAAAACTTTTATTCCTCCAATTAATTTGACAACAGATAATGGAGCTATGATAGCTTATTTAGGCAAAATTTTATACGAGAGAGGCGTTACTAGTCCATTAAGCGTAAAACAATACGCTACTGGAGAAAGGAGATGAATAAAAGATAATAAATCTTTTGAATTAGACGTTTTAGTAATAACTAAATTATTACTGGTTCATTCAAGATAATAACTATATTTC
>JASEGF010000087.1 GCA_030017935.1 Bacteroidales bacterium
TTATTGTGTTTTTAGAAGACGACTAAATATTAAAAAAATAAAATAAAAAAGAGCTACTTTTGATATTAGCTCTTTTAATAGATATAATTAAAATAAATTTTTTATGCTTCGCCGTAGAAATTAGTATTTATATTAGGCATTTTGTGCTCATGTTCTATAATCTCACCAAAACTATTTTCATAACGTTGTATATTATCTGATAAGGCTCTAAGAAGTTTTTTAGCATGTTGTGGAGTACAAATAATTCTACTTTTCACTTTTGCATCTGAAACTCCTGGCACTAATGACAGAAAATCTATTACGAATTCATCAGGAGAATGTGAAATAATAGCTAAATTAGAATAAATACCATCAGCTATCTCTGGTGGTAAGAAAACATTTATTTGATTTTCTTTTTTATCTTTTTCGCTCATAATTTTATTGATTTTGTAATTCTTTTTTTGATTCTATTAAAGCCTCGTATTCATCCATAGAGCCAACAATCAAGTTATCATATTGACGAATACCTGTACCAGCTGGTATTAGATGACCAACAATAACATTTTCTTTAAGGCCTTGTAAATTATCTTTAGTAGCTTTCACAGAAGCATTAGTCAACACTTTAACCGTTTCTTGGAAAGAGGCAGCAGACAATACACTTTGTGTTTGCAAAGCAGCTCTAGTAATTGACTGTAAAACCTGTTTAGCAGTAGCAGGCTGCGCATCTCTAGCTTGTACTAGATTCATATCTCTACGTTTAAGTACAGAATTAATATCTCTAAGTTGTCTAGCTGTAACTAGCATACCAGGACGCAAATCACTATCACCAGGATCAGTTACTACTTTCATACTAAATACCTTATCATTCTCATCATTAAAAATAAATCTATCTATTAATTCTCCTTCTAAGAATCTAGTATCGCCAGGATCAACGATTTCAACTTTCTGCATCATTTGTTTAACAATAACTTCGAAATGTTTATCATTGATTTTAACACCTTGCAAACGATAGACTTCTTGAATTTCATTAACAAGGTATTCCTGCACTTTAGTAGGACCTTTAATAGCCAATATATCTAATGGAGAGATAGGACCATCTGAAAGTGGAGTACCAGCTTTAACAAAATCTCCCTCTTGAGCTAGAATTTGTTTAGTAATAGCAATCAAATAATGTCTTTCCTCACCAGTTTTAGAAGTTATTATAACTTCTTTATTTCCTTTTTTAAGTTTAGAACCGAAACTAACTATACCATCAATTTCAGCAACAACAGCCGGATCTATTGGGGATCTAGCTTCAAATAACTCTTGTACACGTGGCAAACCACCTGTAATATCACTAGCTTTACCTACTACACGTGGTATTTTTGCTATATTATCACCAGCTTTTATTAATTGCCCATCATCTACGAGAATATTTGCCCCAACAGGTAAATCATAAACTTTTAAAACATCACCTACTGCAGAAGTAATTAATATTTGTGGAATTTTCCCTCTCTGTTTAGAATCAATGATTATCCTATCCTTATGTCCAGTATTTTCATCTATTTCATATTTAAAAGTAACGTTTTCAATAACATCATTATATACCACTTTACCCGCAACCTCACTTACAATTAAAGAATTATATGCATCCCATTCACAGATAATTTCTCCTTTTTTTACTAGCTCACCTTCTAATTTATAAAGTTTAGAGCCAAAAGGTACATTAGAAGATTGCATAATAGTCATTGTATTAGGATCTAGTAAATGCACTTCAGCGGAACGCCCCATGACAATATAGTAATTATTATTAGCATTATTATCATACTCTAAATATCTAAGTTCATCAAAATGAACAATTCCATCATTTTTAGCAATAATTTTACTTTCTATACCCACATTACCTACTGCACCACCAATATGGAAAGTACGTAATGTAAGCTGAGTACCAGGTTCACCAATAGATTGTGCTGCTATCACACCAACAGCCTCTCCCATATTCACTAATTTACCTATAGCCAAGTTTCTACCATAGCATTTAGCACATACGCCGTGTCTAGATTCGCAGGTGAGTACTGAGCGAATTTCAACTTCAGTAATACCAGCATCAATTATTGCTTGGGCTTTATCTTCAGTAATTTCTTCTCCTTCATGAACAATAATTTCACCAGTTATAGGCTTTTGTATATCGTGCAGAGAAACTCTACCTAAAATACGATCATATAAAGATTCAACGATTTCGTCACCATTACGTAGATCACTAACTACTAATCCACGTAAAGTACCGCAATCATCTTCAGTAACAATGACATCTTGAGCAACATCAACTAATCTACGAGTTAGATAACCAGCATCTGCAGTTTTAAGAGCAGTATCTGCTAAACCTTTTCTAGCACCGTGAGATGAAATAAAGTATTCAAGCATTGACAAGCCTTCTTTGAAATTTGCTATAATAGGATTTTCAATAATTTCTGAGCTAGCAGTAGCACTTTTTTGTGGTTTAGCCATCAATCCACGCATACCACATAGCTGACGTATCTGCTCTTTAGAACCTCTAGCACCTGAATCTAGCATCATATAAACAGGATTAAAACCTTGTTTATCATTAGCTATTTGCTTAATTAATATTTGAGTTAATTTAGCATTAGCATGCGTCCATGTGTCAATTACTTGATTATATCGCTCATTATTAGTAATTAAGCCCATATTATAATTTGCCATTATCTCATCTACCTCTTCTTTAGCTTCATTGATAATATCAACTTTTTCTTCTGGTATTATTAAATCTCCTAAATTAAAAGATAATCCACCTTTGAATGCTATTTGATAACCTAAATGTTTAACGTCATCTAGAAATTGAGTAGTTACAACATTATTTGTAGCTTTTAAAACATCAGCTATAATGTCTCTAATAATACTTTTAGTAATAACTTTATTTATAAAACCAAGCTCTTCAGGAACGATTTCATTAAAAATTATTCTACCAATAGTGGTTTCTATAAGAGATGGATTGCCATTTTTATCGTTAATCAACACTTTCACTCCAGCATGCATATCTACCTTTCCTTCATTATAAGCCAATAAAGCTTCTTCTTTAGAATAGAATATTTTGCCTTCACCGTGTACTATGTGTTCTGGTGTACTTTTACGTTCTTTTGTTAAATAATATAATCCAAGGACCATATCTTGAGATGGAACAGCAATAGGAGCACCATTAGCTGGATTTAGAATATTATGTGTTGCAAGCATTAATATTTGAGCTTCTGCCACAGCTTCATTGCCAAGAGGTACGTGTACAGCCATTTGATCACCATCAAAGTCTGCATTAAAAGCAGCACACACTAATGGATGCAATTGTATTGCTCTACCCTCAATCATTTTAGGTTGAAAAGCTTGAATACTCAATCTATGCAATGTAGGAGCACGATTTAGCAAAACTGGATGACCTTTCAACACATTTTCTAATATTTCCCAAATAACTTGGTCTTTTCTTTCAATAATTTTTTTAGCAGATTTCACAGTTTTTACAATGCCGCGCTCTAAAAGATGACGAATAATAAAAGGTTTAAAAAGTTCAGCAGCCATTTCCTTTGGTAAACCAACCTCATTCATTTTAAGTTCTGGACCTACGACGATTACAGAACGGCCAGAATAATCTACACGTTTACCTAAAAGATTTTGTCTAAAGCGTCCTTGTTTACCTTTCAGGCTATCACTTAGAGATTTTAAAGGTCTATTAAGAGATGAACCAGTAACAGCTACTTTACGAGTATTATCAAACAAAGAATCAACAGCTTCCTGTAGCATACGTTTTTCGTTACGTAGTATCACATCAGGAGCTTTAATATCTACTAATCTTTTTAATCTATTATTACGGATAATGACTCTACGATAAAGTTCATTCAAATCACTAGAAGCAAACCTACCACCATCTAAAGGTACTAAAGGTCTAAGATCTGGAGGAATGACTGGTAAAATTTTTAGAATCATCCATTCTGGACGATTTTTAATATGTGTCTGAGCTTCACGAAAATCTTCAACTACTTGTAATCTTTTTAAAAGATCCGATTTCCTTTGTTGAGATGTTTCGTGACTAGCTCTATCACGCAGTGTATAAGACAGCTCATCTAGATCTAGTTCTGATAATAAATACAGTAAAGCTTCACCACCCATTTTAGCAATAAACTTATCAGGATTATCATCAGATAATTGCTGATTTTCTATTGGGATATTTTCTACAATATTGAAATACTCTTCTTCGCTAAGGAAATCAAGTTTATTAATGTTTTCTTTAGCCATAATACCAGGATTGATGACTACGTATTTTTCATAATAAACAACATTATTGATTTGTTTAGTATTAAAGCCAAGAAGAGCACCTATTTTATTAGGATTAGAGCGGAAATACCATGTATGAGCTACAGGTACAGACAATTGAATATGTCCCATGCGTTCGCGTCTAACTTTTTTTTCAGTAACTTCTACACCACATCTATCACAAACAATACCTTTATAGCGAATACGCTTATATTTACCACAAGCACACTCATAGTCTTTCACAGGACCGAAAATACGTTCACAAAACAAACCATCTCTCTCTGGTTTATAGGTACGATAGTTAATAGTTTCTGGTCTAGTCACTTCCCCATGAGACATAGCCAGAATATCATCAGGAGATGCTATACTGATAATTATACTTGAAAAATTTGTGGGGATTGAATCACTTTTAAATGCCATATTTTTTAAACTATTCTTCAAATGTTATTTTTAAACCTAACCCACGAAGTTCGTGGACTAATACATTAAATGACTCAGGAATACCTGGTTCAGGTAAATTATTTCCTTTAACAATAGCTTCATAAGCTTTTGCTCTACCAGTTACATCGTCACTTTTCACAGTCAAAATTTCACGTAATATATGTGAAGCTCCAAAAGCTTCCAAGGACCAAACTTCCATTTCACCAAAACGTTGACCACCGAAGTGTGATTTACCACCAAGAGGTTGTTGAGTAATTAGAGAATAAGGGCCTATAGATCTAGCATGCATTTTATCATCTACTAGGTGATGTAGCTTCATCATATAAATAATACCAACTGTAGTAGGTTGATCAAAACGATCTCCTGTGCCACCATCATATAAATATACTTGTCCATTATCAGGTAAACCAGCTTTTCTAATATATTCATTAGTTTCTTCTATAGTTGCTCCATCAAAAATAGGTGTAGCGAAATGTACGCCAAGTTTTTTGCCAGCCCAGCCTAATACAGTTTCATAAATCTGTCCCAAGTTCATACGGCTAGGCACACCTAGTGGATTAAGGACCACATCTACAGGAGTACCATCTGCTAGGAATGGCATATCGGCCTCTGGTACTATTTTAGCAACTATACCTTTATTACCATGGCGACCCGCCATTTTATCACCAACTTTTAGTTTACGTTTGGTTGCTATATATACTTTGGCTAATTTTACTATTCCTGATGGTAGGTCATCTCCAACGCTTAAAGTATATTTTTGTCTTTGTAGTTTGCCATAAATATCTTTATATTTTATTTCATAATTATGGAGTACTTGTTTTATAAGTTTATTTTTTTCATTATCTGAGGTCCAATTTTCAGGATTAATATCCAAATAATTTTCAATACGTTGCAATAATTTAGCAGAAAATTTCTCACCTTTAGCTATTAATTCTACTTTATATTTATTAAATACACCATTAGAAACTGTCCCTTCAGTAATAGAAATAAGCTTTTTAATTAATTTATCTCTAAGAGCGCTTGCTTCTTTTTCGAATTCTGCATCAGCTTTTTCTACGAGATGTTTTTCTTTTTCTTTTTCTTTTTTATTTTTTGAAAGTCTAGAGAATAATTTAGTGTCAATAACAGTACCAGCAGAACCTGGAGGAGTTTTCAGAGAAGCGTCTTTCACATCACCAGCTTTGTCGCCAAAGATAGCTCGTAATAATCTCTCTTCTGGAGTAGGATCAGTTTCACCTTTAGGAGTAATTTTACCAATTAAAATATCACCTTCAGTAACTTCGGCGCCTATTCTAATAATACCATTATTATCCAAATCTTTAGTAGCTTCTATGCTTACGTTTGGTATATCATTTGTCAATTCTTCGATACCTCTTTTAGTTTCACGCACTTCAGTAGAAAATTCTTCTATATGTAGCGAAGTAAATAGATCTTCTTTCAAAACACGTTCAGAGATTACAATAGCATCTTCATAGTTATAACCTTTCCAAGGCATAAATGCTACTAAAAGATTTCTTCCGAGAGCTAATTCACCATCTTTAGTAGCGAAACCTTCACAAAGAACTTGTCCTTTTTTTACTTTATCACCTTTTCTCACTATAGGTATCAAATTAATTATAGTGTTTTGATTAGTTCTAAGGAATTTAGTGAGTTCATAAGTAGTAGAATCATCATTAAAAGAAGCTAATTTAGCATTTTTATCCAAGTCATATTTAATTATTATTTTTTTAGCATCGACATATTCTACTACGCCATCATATTCAGCGTTAATAAGAACACGAGAGCTCTCGGCCACTTTACTTTCTATACCTGTAGCTACAATAGGAACTTCTGGATTAAGGAGTGGAACAGCTTGACGCATCATGTTTGATCCCATAAGTGCACGGTTAGCGTCATCATTTTCCAAAAATGGAATTAAAGAAGCAGATACTGAAGCTATTTGGTTAGTAGCCACATCCATAAAGTTTATTTGTTCACGAGGTACAACAGGAAAATCTGCACTATAACGGCACATCAATTGTTCTTCTACTATTAATCCATTTTTATCTAATAATGTATTAGCAGGAGCAATGTAGTAAAATTCTTCATCTTCAGCACTCAAATAAATAGGCTCTTCATCCATTTGCACCACACCATTGATAACTCGACGATATGGAGTTTCTATGAAACCTAGATCATTAATACGAGAATAAACTGTTAGTGAATTAATCAATCCAATATTTGGACCTTCGGGGGTTTCTATTGGGCAGAGACGGCCATAATGAGTATAATGAACATCACGCACTTCGAAACCAGCTCGTTCACGTGTTAGACCACCAGGACCTAAAGCACTAATACGACGTTTATGAGTAAGCTCTGAAAGTGGGTTTGTTTGATCTAACAATTGAGATAATTGATTTGTGCCAAAAAATGTATTAATAACAGAAGACAAAGCTTTAGCATTAATCAAATCAATAGGTTTAAACACCTCATTATCTCTCACGTTCATACGTTCTCTAATAGTTCTAGCCATACGTGCTAAACCTACACCAAATTGCATATACAATTGTTCACCAACTGTACGAACACGTCTATTGCTTAAATGGTCTATGTCATCGACATCTGTTTTGTTATTTATTAAATTTATTAAATATTTTATGATGTCGATGATATCTTGATGCGTTAATACACGTTGATTAATATCTACTGTATCTCTTTCTAGTTTTTTATTAATTTTAAAACGACCGACCTCACCCAGATCATATTTTTTATCTGAAAAGAAAAGCTTATCAATGATTTGCAAAGCAGTTTCTTTGTCAGGAGGTTCAGCATTACGTAGCTGTCTATAAATATATTCTAATGCTTCTCGTTGATTATTTGCTGGATCTTTTTGTAGAGTATTAAATAATACTGAATAATCATCAGTATTAATGTCATCTCTATGAAAAAGGATAGTTTCTGCATTAGATTTCAAAATTATTGGAATATGAAATTCCTCAATGATAGTTTCACGTTCTATCAAAACTTCTGTACGTTCTATAGAGGTTAGCTCACCAGTATCCTCATCTACAAAATCCTCAATCCAATTACGTACAACTCGAGCAGCTAATTTTCTTCCTATATAATTTTTTAGATTTTTTTCATTAACTGCAACTTCTTCAGTTAAATTGAAAATTTCTAAAATTTCTTTATCAGTTTCATAGCCAATAGCACGCAGTAGAGTGGTCATAGGTACTTTCTTCTTTCTATCTATATATGAATACATCACACCTTGTATATCAGTAGTAAACTCTATCCAAGTTCCTTTGATAGGGATAATGCGAGCAGAATATATTAAACCACCATTAGGATGTCGAGTAGTCTCGAAAAATACACCAGGACTACGATGCATTTGAGACACAACAACTCTCTCAGCACCATTGATTACAAAAGTTCCTTTAGGAGTCATATAAGGAATAGGACCCAAATATACATCTTGAGTTACAGCTTCGAAGTCTTCATGTTCTGGATCAGTACAATATAGATAAAGTCGAGCTTTGAATGGTACATTATATGTAAGGCCACGTTCCATACATTCCTCAATAGAATATCTTGGTGGATCCACATAATAA
>JASEGF010000088.1 GCA_030017935.1 Bacteroidales bacterium
TTTGCAATATCATTGAAAGATTTACCATTGAACAATTGTACATTAATATCAAAGTCATAAAAAGTAAATATTTTGTCATTTTCTGCCACTAAATTTTTCTCTGCTTCACAATAATCCCTCACGCCAATCTGAACTATTTTATTTACATTATTGTATTTATTTAAAATATTATACATTACTGAAGCATGAGAATATGTAAATCCCAAATAAGCATTTCTAAGATCATGATGAGCATCTATCTGCAAAATGCAAAAATCATCATATATATTATTAATAGCATCCATCACACCATAAGTTATACTGTGCTCTCCGCCTATCACTCCTGGTATTTTGTTATTTTGTAAAATTTGAAATACCTTCTTAGATATTTCATTTGATGCTTTTTCACAGACATTATTAATAATGTCTAGTTCATTTTTTAACTCATCATTAAGCAATTGATTATTATTCTCTAAAAAATCAATTATTTTTTTTGCACTAGGACGATACGATTTGCTGAGATTTAGAAAAAAATCTTCAATGCTATTATCCCAATAAATACCTTTTTGCCAAGCATAAGAGTCTAAATTATTCATTAAATCTATTTGAGATGAAGCATGCTTGATTTTATGAGGAGCATATAAAGTCCCTTCTCTAAACGTTGTGGTGAGCTCAAAAGGGATAGATAATAAAATTAAACTGCTTTCAGATTTATCATGTGTCAACCCAAAAACACCATATTTAGAAATATTATCAATGTTGTTCACTTTTTTTTAAACAAAGGTAAAAAAAATATGTTAAAGAATCATAAAAGGGAGATGGAAGGGAGAAGAATAATAATTATGTAAAAGGTTTTATATGCCTTATTTTAAAAATTTATTAGCTATGTAACAAAATTTTTTAAATATGAATTTAGCAGCGTCAGGCTGGGAGGTATGGTAGGTGTATATAAGGTTGAAATTAAAGCATCGGGAAAAGCTAACATAAATATTTGTTTTTCTCTCCCATTACCTTCACTCCCCCAAAATTAAACTCCTATTTAAAATATTTTTGTATCATCTCATCAAAATCTTGCCAACTCAATTCCTCAGATCTTTTATTAAAAAATCCATCCCTTAGTGTATTGTAATCCAATAGTCCTTTCAAATTATTTCTCAATGTTTTTCTTCGATGCGTAAATGATAATTTTACGATTTTTACAAAATTTTCAAAATTTGTTCTTGGAATTTTATCTTTTTTGGGAATCATTCTAATAACTGCTGACGACACTTTGGGTGGTGGATAGAATGATGCTGGTGATAATCGCATAATTTGTTCTATATCAAAATATGCTTGCAGTAGCACACTCAATTTACCATAAGTTTTATTGCTGGGATTAGATAATATCCTTTGTACTACTTCTAGTTGTAGCATACCTACCCATTCTATTAGATGATTTCTATAGTCTAAAGCGTTAAATAATAATGGGCCAGAAATATTGTATGGCATATTGCCAATTATAGTAAATTTATTTGCATAATTTATTAAGTTGATTTTTAAAATGTCTCCACAAATAATTTTGTTGTCAATATTGATAAATTTCTCTTTAAGTAATTCTATAGCTTCCCTATCTAGTTCTACTATTTTTAATAAAGGATATTTATCTATTAAAAACTGTGTCATTATTCCACTTCCAGGGCCTATTTCGAAAATAAAATCATTTACTTTAGTTTGTTTTAATGAATCCACAATATGTCTGGCTATTTCGGGATTTATCAGGAAGTGCTGTCCCATTGATTTTTTATAATTAAAATCTATCTTTTTGCTCATTTATTAAAATTAATGTATTTGTATTAAGCTAATCTTGATTTTCATTATAATAATTATCATAGATTTCTTTTGCTCTTTCGTATTTTTCTATAGGCACGTACATCTTGATACCGCCTATTGCTTGTGATAGTAATGGATTTACATAAACTGTTAAATCATCTTTGAGTATTACTTTTATTTCTTCTGCTTCTAATAATGATTTCAAAACAAAATATTCATGTGGGTATGAAAATACTGCTAATAGTATAAATCTATCATTATAATCGTTATTATTCATTAAATTATTTTCAGTAAAATTAGTAATTTTAATAAAATAAAAAAAGGAGGTAAATAATTTTACCTCCTTTTTTTAAAATCTTTTTACAAAAGAATTATTGTTTTGTATAAGTTTCAGTGCCTGTTACACTAGTACCACCAGTGCTTTCAGTATAATTGATATAGAAAGATTCAATTGTACTAGCTTCACCAGAGCCAGAGAAAGTACGATCTGCTGCTGGATCTCCACAATAAACAGTTTGTTGTGGTAAAGTTATATCTGTTGGTACACTTTCAGGATTTTCAAATTTGAATTTTACTGCACCATTTGTATAGTACGCAAATTTAGTTACCCATACCATTCTATTCTCTGTTTGAGAAAAAGTAATTATATCAGAATAAGTATATTGACTTCCTCCCACTTCATCAATAACACTATAGTTTCCTGCCCAACCATCAGCAGTATTTCTTACTCTAACAGTACGAGATTTTGAACCTGTATTACCTGCAGCATCTGTAGCAGAATAAGTAATCACATAGGTACCAGTTAAATTTACATTTACAGTTCCAGTTACTTGAATGTCTGTTATTACACCATCTTCATCATCTTCTGCAGTAGCACCTGGATCAGTCCATGTACTATTTAATACGATTGTTGTGTCAGAAGCACCTTTTAAAGTAACTACTGGCTTTGTGGTGTCATCACCATCACAGGAAACGAACAATACGCTTCCAATTATAGCTAATGCTAATAAATTTTTCATTTTTTTCATATCTTTTAATTTTTAAAAGTTCGTTAATGCAAAATTATATAATTTTTTTTAAATACAGTATATTTTTTTAAAAGAATATTAAAAAAATTATTTTTTAATATTCTAAATAAATTAGATATAATTGTTTTTTTTAGTTATTAATTGCTTTGTATAAATAAATAATTACTCATAATTTAAATTCTTTATGTAATTTTGAAATAAAAAAATGAATTTATTTGAGTTAATTAAAACAAGAAGGACCATACGAAAATTTAAACAGGAACCAATTAGTAATGATATTTTAATGGATCTAATAGATTGTGCCAGATTAGCACCATGTGCTAGTAATAAACAGCCATTGGAATATATTGTAGTAACTAATAAAAATCTTTGTGAAAACATTTTTCAAAATCTCAGATGGGCAGCATATCTATATCCTAATGGTACTCCCAAAAATGATGAAAAACCGGTATGTTATATCGCAGTCCTGATTAATAAAAATAGATTAACAAAATGGACAGGTATAGATGTGGGTCTAGCTATAGAAAATTTAATTTTAGCTGCTTGGGCATATAATATTGGAAGTTGTATTTTGGGTTCTGTAAATAAAAATAATGTTAAAATTATTTTAAATATTCCAGAAGAATATGAACTAGATACTGTCATTGCTCTAGGGTATCCAGCTCAGCAATCTATAACTGAAGATAATGATGACATAGTAGTATACTATGTTGATGAAAATAGAAATATGCATGTCCCTAAAAGACCATTAAATAAGATTATTCACTTTGATAGTTTTTGATATATTTTATTTTTTAAATACAAAATTTTTGTTATCTTTTTGAAATAATAAAAAGCTTTAGAGTATAATTAAATAAAACTTATTGGATAAAATTTTGTGATAAAATTTTGTATCTTGATTCTTACTTATTTATAAAATAATTACTAATAATTTAAATTCTTTATGTAATTTTGGAATAAAAAAATGAAAAAAACATCAAAATTTTTAATCTTTAGTATACTTTTCTTCCCAATATTAACCTTTAGTCAGCAAAAAATAGAGATTCATGGTAAATTATTAACTCCTACTACATTTACTCAAATTACTTTATCTAATTATTTGAATCCTGGATCTTTTACTATTAATGCACCTATTATAAATGCAGATTCTTTTTATATTTCATTAGAGCAAAATAATGCAGAGGAGATTTATAAATTGTATTTTAATAGTAGGAATAATTTTTTAGCCTTAGTTCTGAGACCTGGTGAAAAAGTTCATTTATTAATAAATCCGCAACAACTAGGATATATGCCCAATATTGAAGGTTCACCTAATACTAAAACTATTTATGAAGTAGAATGGGTTTTATCTACCATTCAAAAGCAAATAGATAGTGTTCAGAGATTATATAATTCTGCTGTAGATCAAGAAACTAAGGATAGAGTAGGTAGAGAATACATGAACCTAAATAATGCTAAAAATGTTTATTTAAATAATGTGATTAGAAGTAATCCTGGCAGCTTAGTGAATTTATTTTTTATTGAAAGGTTAAACATAGATAATGGTTTTGCTGATACATATAAATTAGTAGATAGCGCATTGATGAAAAATTATCCAAATCATCCTGGGGTTTTAAATTTTCATAATAAAACGCAAGCTTTACTAAAAACAAGTATAGGGTCTAAAGCTCCCAATATTAAATTACCTTCACCTAATGGTGATTCATTAGATTTATATTCAGTCAAAGGTGAATTAATATTAGTAGATTTTTGGGCTAGCTGGTGTGGACCTTGTAGAAAAGAGAATCCATATGTAGTCAAAGCATATCAGACTTATCATCCAAAGGGATTTGAAATTTTTGCAGTTTCTCTAGACAAAGACAAGCAATCTTGGATAAATGCTATAAACACTGATAAGCTAACATGGTATCATGTAAGTGATCTTAAATATTGGAACTCAGATGCAGCTAAATTGTACGGTGTGAGTGTAGTACCATATAATTTTTTACTTGATGAAAATTACATTATTATTGCTAAAAATCTGCGAGGCGAAGACTTATATAATTTTTTAGATCAATATTTTAATAAAAAATAATTATATATTTTTATATTTAGCTGATAGATTACCGCATGCTGCTTGAATTTCATTACCTTTTGATTTTCTTATAGTAGTTAAAACTCCTTTTGATTTTAATAATTGTTGAAATTGTAACATCTCTTGATTAGAAGATGTTTTATACTCACTAAAAGGATGTGGATTATACGGAATTAAATTTACTCTGGCGTTTATCTGCTGAGCGATTTTAGCCAATTCATTAGCATGAGATGGAGAAATATTAGTATCTTTTAACATTAAATACTCAATAGTCAGTTTTCTATGATTACTAAAATGATTTTTATATTCTATGAAAATGTCAATTATAGTTTGTAGTGGATAAATGTTTTGTACAGGCATTAATTGAAGTCTTTGCTCATCAAAAGGGCTATGCATACTCCACGCTATATTCACTTTAGTATTTTCTATACAAGCCACTAATTTATCTGCTATGCCTATTGTAGATAGAGTAATTCTGTGTGGACTAAGTGCCCAGCCTTCTGGATCTGTCAATAATTTAATTGCTTTAAATACTGCATTGGCATTATCTAAGGGCTCACCCATTCCCATAAAAACAATATTTGTGAAATCATTAATTTCATCAATTGCCATTAACTGCCATAATATTTCACCTGCAGATAAATTACCATTGAAACCAATTTTGCCAGTAGCACAAAACTTACAACCATATCTACAGCCAGATTGTGAAGATACACAAACGGTAATTCTGGTTTCATCATTTATGACAGCAGTTTCGATAGATTTTTTTTCATCAAAAACAAATAAATATTTTTTTGTTCCATCCTTGGCTATATCTATTTGTACAGGATGAGGATAAGATATATTAAATTTTTCATTTAGTGTTACTCTAAGTGATAGGGGCAGATTTGACATTTTATCAAAATCACAAATATGTTTTTTATATATCCATTGATAAATTTGCTTAATATTATAATTTTGAATATTTTCAATATCACTTAATTCATAGCGAATTTCATTATAATCTAACCCTAATAAATTTTTTTTATTCATAAAATATTGAATTATTTTTAATTAGTAGAAAAGAATACTACTATCTTTTCACTTTGTAGCCTTGCTTTTAGCCAATTAATGATCTGTTCTCTTTCCTCTATATTCAACCTCAAACTATCATTTTTTGTACCTAATAGTATTACGGTGACACTATCAATTGAATTATTTGCATCAAATACATATGTATCGGCTATAGCACAAGATGTAATGTCACTATTAATGATAACAAGCTCATTAATTAAATTTTTTGCTAATAAAGGTCTAGATGTAATGCTATCAATTATAGCATTGCGTTTATTTAATTCAGCTTCTAGACCTGATATTTGAATGATAAACTTTTCTTTTTCTTGATATTCTTTTTGATCAATAGCAAACCCCTGTTTTATTACCACCTCAGCTTTTAAGTCGAAATTTTGCAGTTTGGTAGCTATTAATTCTTTATCTATTTCATCAAGAGTAGTACCACCATATATTAATGTTATCACTTTCTTTTGAGGATCTATAGAATAATCTAAAAGGTATTTATCATCAACGACTCTGACATTATCAATATATTTTTTACTTTTTTCCATAAATCTCTCCCGTTGTACTAAACTATTACCAAGAAAAATACTTGGTATTAGAGTTAGGATGATAATTAATGTTACATACCTTTTAATAACTTTTTGACGTGCAGGAGTTGCATTTTCATGAATGGGGAATTTTAATATTTTTGAAAATATTAAAGATGCTAAAGCTATAAATACTGCATTAATAGTAAAAAGATATAAAGCACCAAATAAAAAAGAGATTTGTAAAGTAGCTAAGCCATATCCAGCAGTACATAATGGTGGCATTAAAGCAGTAGCTATTGCTACACCTGGGATAACAGTGCCTTTTGTTTTTGAACTCATAGCAATAATACCAGCAGTGCCACCGAATAATGCTATCAAAACGTCATAAATACTAGGACTTGTACGAGCTAGTAACTCTGTTTGTGCTGTTGATATGGGCGTAATGAGAAAATATAATGTAGCTGACAAAAAAGCAGTGATAATAGCAAATAAAAAATTATTTAAAGATTTTTTTAATAATTTTATATCATATACTGCAATGCTATAACCAATGCCATTAATAGGACCTAATAATGGAGAGATTAACATAGCACCTATTACTACAGCAGTACTATTCATATTTAACCCAACAGAGCAAACCAAAGTAGAACACATTAAAATCCAAAGATTAGTACCTCTGAATTTTACACCTTCTGAAATCTGCTTGTATACAGAATTAGGATCTTCTAATTGATGAGTTAATTTTAAATTATTTAGAAATTTATAATACCATCTTTTATACTTATTAATCATAATGTTTTTTACAAAATTACAAAATATAAAAAAATGAAAAATAAAAAAATGAAACAACTAAATAGACTACAGAAAAAATAATAATAAGGAACTATAATTTAATATAGAGGGAGGGTAGGAGAGAAGGATAAATGGATTTTGGAAAAAAAATATTTAAATGTTATAGATTAAATATGTTGATGACATCAAAGCACTGTACCGCTCCCACGCCCGCCTATCCGACGCCGCTAAATTCAGTATCCTCCCCGTATCTTCTATAATCTTCTCTGCTAAATACTTCCCTCGCACTACAAACCACATTATGTAGTTTGTTAAATATTTCGTTGCCACTCCACGAAACTTGAAATAAATCCAGCCCACAAAATCTGTTATCTTCTCATTAACAGTTGAAACACTATATATACCATCTTTCATTTTATTTTTGTTAGTAATCTCTTTGTGTTTGATGTGTTCTGCATTTACAGTCTTAAAGGCTTTTTTATTGCTGCCACATACCACTGAATCCTTTGATATTCGTGATTTTAGAAAATCAGCTATGTGTTCAGCTTGCACTCTTTTATCTTCTAATTTTTTGAAAAGTATATTTCCACTTCTATCTGTGGCAGCTAATACTGCTACTTTCGTTGGCTTCCTATTCTTTAGTTTTTTTAATTCTTTCTTATCACGCTTCTTTTTGCCTTTTTCGGAATAATTCATTAGAAGCTCTTCTAATTCTACTATTCCAAAAAAATTAACATTTTCTTCAAAAGACTGTAAAGCACACAAAATTCTATGCCGCCAAAAGAAACTTGTTGTGAGACTTATGTGTGCAATTCTAGCGCACTGTCTCAAGCTCATTCCCGCACTCATACATTTGATATATTCAAGCATTTTGCCCTTTTCATGAACACCATACA
>JASEGF010000089.1:0-7176 GCA_030017935.1 Bacteroidales bacterium
ATGGATTATTACCTACATGGAATTGTATTTTTGTAATGGGTCCTTTAATATTTAGTTCATCAGCAGTATAAAGCATTGCTCCATAAGAATAATTAAAATACCCGTTAAATGGTAAATAATTAGTAGTACTAGTTCCTGTACCTACAGTAGTAGAACCTGAGAACAAAGTTTCAGCAGCTACATAATAAGATGTAGTGTCTGATATCAAAGGTGTAGTGAATGGTGAACCAGTGTATAGTGAGGTACCTCCATTGGGCACATCATACCATACTATATCAGCTCCAGTGGTAGCAGTAGCAGACAAGGTAGCTTGTCCAGCACCACATAAGGTATCAGGTGTTGTAGATAATATTTTGTTAAGAAAATCTATTTGTACCGGTGTAGATTCAACTGTTTCTGGTCCATTCAGGCAAGTTACCTCGCATTTGTAATATTTAGATTCTGTAAATACGAAGCTATATGTGCTATTAGTAGCTCCAGTTATATTAGTATAAGATATTCCATCAGTAGACTCCATCCATTGATAGCTAACACCAGTACCTGGTGTAGCATTTTGTAAGCTAAGATTAATAGTTTCTTCATAACAAGCTGGATTGTTGCTTGCCACAGTATTACCAGGATTTGGAGTAGTACAAGTAAAGCTTGGAATACCCTCAAACTCATCAGCACCCATATCTGGAGCTATACCTGTGCCAGTGTAACCAGTAGCACCAAATCTAAGATCTCCATCATAGTCTGTATCAATACCAGCAACTACAATGCCACCACTTTCTACACCTGTTGACACATCTGTTTTAATGTGTAAATCATAAGGAGCAGTAGAATTATTCATAAATGGAGGCATACCAGTAATAGATACACTCTCTCGTGGTGAAACAAAAGTTTGGAAATCACTTAAAGTCTGATATGGAGTAGTACCATCGTAATAAATCAAATTAGATGCACCGGGAGTACCAGCATAGAATAAATTATTATTACTACTATTATCATATTGTATTAATGAAGTAGATGCACGACGCAAAGCAACTGTAAGACCAGTACCTGCGGGTATGCTATTATTCACTACTATATTATTTTGTAATTTAATAGTAGTAGGTGTGGTAGAGGCATAGATGCCAGATGTACCAAAATTAGCACCACTAGATGCTCCATCTAAATATATAGTATTATAGTAAACATTTTGAGTAGTACCATTATATAAATTTATACCAATTATTTGATTAGTACCACTAGATGATGGTGCATATAGCTCTGAAATGAAATTATTATATATGTTATTAGTAGTGCCACCATAAGCATAAATACCATAAACAGTGCCAGTAGTACCACTCGAATTTAAATTATATAATAAATTATTATACACATTAGTGGTAATTCCACTGTAAATTTGAATCCCATAAACACTACCTGCCGAATTCAAATCAGTGATAGTATCATTATATATATTAGCAATAGCACCAGTAGCATTTGCTGCTGAATAAATGCCATTAATAATACCACTAGTAGTAGTTATATTTTGTATTTTATTATTATAAATTTTCATATCCAGAGTAGTAGAGCCACCAGCATAAATACAATTAATATTACCACCATTAGTTAATTGTTGAATAATGTTATTGTGAATATCTATTACCTTGCCATATGTAACATAAATACCATAAACAACACTTGAACCGCCAGTAATACCTTTTATTAGATTATTATTATAATATCTTTTTGCTGCACTTGAAGCCCCACCATCTGTATCATAATATCCATAGAAAGTGATAGCTCCCGTTAAAGTAACATTATCTATTACATTATTAGTAAAATATTTATTTACAGTAGAGTCTGAGCTACCATTAGAATAATAGAAATAAACTGTACCACCCGATACAGTTTTGTCTAGATAATCTACACGATTACTATCTAGCATTTGGATACCATTAGGTTTTATAGTATTGTTAGCATTGATAAAATATACAGTACCTGAAGTATTTGTATTAATTTGGAAAATATTTTTCTTAAAATACTGATTTTTAGCAGCTCCTTGATGATAGATACCATAAACTGTTGAGGTATATGCAACATCAGATCCCAAGCCTCTGATAGTATCAGCTATCACATAGTTTGTTACACTATCATTATAATTATCTAGATGTATCCCATAGATAGAAGCACTAGCAGCACTTCTTTTTAAGAAAATATTATTATTATTGAAATTATTAACAATAGCAGAGCTAGTAGGCAGGGCGGCGCCTGTACCACTCACATGATGATAGATACCACGTAGAGTACCCGAAATCACAGTATTATCAGAGGTGAGTTTATTATTATTAACAGTAACATTCACTATACTATTAAGCAAGATGCCATTTACAGTACCTGAGACAGAATAATAGCCCGAGAAAGTGCCATTATAACCATAAGTAATATTATTGTTATTTACAACAATATTTCTAGCCATATAGTCACCGGTAGCAGAGCCTACGAGCACTACTCCCATATTTACATTAGAAATAGTATTATTTAGAATTTGAAGATTATTAAAAGCACCATTTAAGCTAGTAATATCAGCTCCACTTGTCATAGATGTAGCAGTATGTCTGCTATTAGCATAAATACCGAAAGCATTTTGATAAAGTGCACCGAGAGTAATAGTATTATCGATGATAGTGCAGTTTTGAGGTCCATCATCAGGAGTAGCGTAGAATAGAGCAATACCGAATTCAGTCATGTTATTAGATGCAGCAGTCGTAGTAGTATTAGCAGGGTTTTCCATCATCATAAAACCTCTGATAGTAATATAGTCGCCACCGATGATTTTGAAAATAGCATCATTTATTTTACCTTCATCTTGTGGAGAGAAAGCAGTAACCATATTACCATTACCTTGAAAAATAATAGGTTTAGATGGATCTCCACTAGCTGTTATCACATAGCCACCAGCAGGAGCTGTTTGAGGATTGCCAGGTGCTACCATAATAGTAACACCACCATCACCTACACCTTGATGATTCAACGAATCGATAGCTGCAGATAATGTAGGATACAGGGGATCACCAGATATTACTGTAATTACACCCTGTAGCTGCCCAAAGGCAAAAGATGCCCAGAACAGTGAAATTAAAATTAATAAAAATTGTTTCTTCATATTTATTTGATATTTTGTGGGTTATTTTCCATTATTAAAAAAATAAATTTATTAACAATAAATTTATTTAAAATTAATGCAAATTTATATTAATTTTTTTAATAAACAAATAAATTAATTTTTAAAAAATTAATTTTATTTATTATTGGACTGTCAAATATTAACCACAAAGTTCTCAAAGAATGCACAAAGAACACAAAGAATGATAGAAATTTACCCCGTGAGATAACTACTATTATACTTTGAATGTATCTTTTATTTTATATCTCACTGGGTACATTGTCTGAACTGGGATTTGTGGGATTAAAAGATTTTGGAAATTTTTTTTTCAGGGCTAAAGTATATAGTAGATAGTATATAGTAGATAGGGTATAGTAGATAGTAGATAGTAGAAAACTAATGCTCATTTGTGTGCATTTGTGGACTAATTTACAACTAATATCCTACTAAACTCCTTATCTCATCACTAATCACAAATCTTTAATTACCAATCAACCTTAATTTTGTATTTGTGTATATTTGTGTGCATTTGTGGACAATAAATATCTAAACTTCAATGTCTAAAATTTCATCCACAGATTTTCACAAATTAACACTGATGATTTAGTTTTATTTGTGTATATTTGTGTTCATTTGTGGATTAATAAATAACGACGTGCAATATTTATAATTTCATCCACAGATTTACACAAATTAACACAGATTATTTAGTTGTATTTGTGCTCATTTGTGTGCATTTGTGGACAATAAATAACAATTGGACAGGTAAAATAATATATATACAATAAACGCTATAGAATACTTATTTTTTTACCTTACGATCTATTTTAATATCATTAAATGATGCAGGATCATCATTAGGTTCTATGTGTGTGGTTACATTCACTGGAGTATCAAACATCTTTTCTATATTTTGCTCTAGCTCCTCGGCAAAGTCGTGAGCTTCTTTAATAGTCCAAAAATTGGGTACTAACAAATGTAATGAAATAAATATCCTCTGTCCAGCTTGTCTAGTCATCAACGAATGATAAGAAATATTTCTATCCTTAAAACTGTCTAAATAAGCGGATACCTTCTCTAAATCTGTATCAGAAATAGATGCATCCATCAATCCACTAACAGATTTATTGATAAGTTGATAACCAGTATAAATAATATTAATAGCTACTAATATAGCAATTATAGGATCTAGAATATAAATATTTGTAAATTTGACAATTAAAATAGCAATTATCACTCCTGCTGATGTTATAACATCAGTCATTAAATGTTTGCCATCAGCTTCTACAGCAATAGAATGATGTTTTTTCCCATTTTTAATAAGTATTATAGCTACAACTAAATTTATCAATGAGGCACCTACCGAAAATAATATACCTATATTTAAATTATCTAAAGGTCTAGGATGTATCAATCTCAATATTGCTGACCAAATGATACTGACAGCAGCTATAATAATTAATGCTCCTTCTATAGTGCTAGAAAAATATTCTGCTTTAGTATGTCCGAAATTATGACTTTTATCAGCAGGCTTGGCAGAAATTATTAACATTATCAATGCAACTACGGCTCCAACTAAATTAACAATTGACTCTAATGCATCTGAATAAAATCCTACCGATCCAGTAATATAAAACGCATAAAACTTTAATAATATAGTAGATATAGCTGCACCAATAGATAGATAGATATATCGTTGAAATTTATTTTGCATTATAAAATAAATTTAAATTACAAAAATAAAAAATTTTTTAGAATTATTCTAGCTTTATTAATTTTCAAAATCATTTTTTGATTATTTTTGCCATAAATAAAAATTTATGTTTAGAAAAAATATTCTTTCAGTATTACTGATTATATGTTCATTAAATCTTTTCGCTCAAAAAGCTAATCTATTTTCTTTACCCATAGACGATGATCCTAATAAAAGTTTGACTTATGAGCAAATAATGAAGCTATCACATGATATAGCTTTGAAATATTCAAATAATATTAAATTCACATTTTTAGGATTATCTGAACAGAATGACACTATCCCAGCATTGATTATTTATAAAGATAATACTAATAATCCCACAGAGATAGCTAGGCAAAATAAATCTACACTAATGATACAAGCAGGCATACATGCAGGAGAACCTGACGGAATAGATGCTGGTTTTATGCTTATTAGATCACTATTATCTGAACCTAATTATTTGAATTTACTCAATAAAGTTACTATTATATTTATTCCGGTTTTTAATGTAGATGGATTGAAATTTTTAAGTCCATATCATCGCATCAATCAAAATGGTCCTGAGCTACAAGGCTGGCGTGCAAATGCTCATAATCTTAATCTGAATAGAGATTATGTGAAAGCAAGCTCAATAGAAATGAAAAATTGGTTGCAATTTTATTATTATTGGAATCCTGATTTATTTATAGATTGTCATACTACTGATGGAGCAGATTATCAATATGTAATGACTTTTGATATGCAATTACCTCCTTTTATGAGTTCTAATTTCAATAATTTTTTTAAAACAGAATTTATCCCATATTTCACATCTGAAATGGATAAAAAATGCTTTCTATCTAATCAGTATGTAGCTTTTAGAAATTGGTTTAGTCCTGAGAGTGGATTGGCCACATCTCTTTATAGTCCTATGCTATCTCATGGCTACCCGCTTTTAAATAATAGACCAGCATTATTACTAGAAACACATATGTTGAAACCTTATAAACAAAGAGTTTTGGCTACTCATCAGGCACTTTTGATTGTGTTAGAATGGATGAATAATAATAAAAATATGTTAAAAAATATTTTATCAAAAGAAGATGAATTTTCTCTATCTAGAGCCAACCACAATATGCCTTTTCCAATAGAATATAAGCTAGCCGATCATAAAAGTAAAAAAGTATTAAAAGGATATGAAATGCATAAAGTAACAAGCCCTATTACAGGTTTACCTTACTATACCTACGATAATACCAAACCGATGGATGTAATTTTAGATTTTTGGGATTCTATAGAGGTGCAAAATAATGCTATTTTGCCTTTCGGCTATATACTTGGTCCTGAATGGAATCATCTAATAGAAATACTAAAGCTACATCAGATATCTTTTATTACTCTTTCAGAAGAAATGAATTTAAAAGTACAATATTATTACTTGACAAAGCTCGAATTTGATAATTCGATTTTCGAAGGGACTTTTAAACCTATATTTTCATATCAAATACGCGATACTTTATTAAAATGCCCTAGAGGTAGTTATTTTATCCCAATTCACCAAAAAGCATGGAAAAGTATAGTTTACCTTTTAGAACCTGAATCTTCTGTTGGATTTATGCGAATGGGCTATTTCAATTCTATGTTTGAAAGAAAAGAATATGGAGAAATATATGTGCTTGACACATTAGCACAAAATATGCTAAAAGATAAAACAATAGCATCAGCTTTTGAAGAGAGAAAAACAACAGAGCCAGACTTCGCTAAAGATGGGTGGGCACAATTAATGTGGTTTTATGATAATTCACCATGGAGAGATCAGCGTAGACTCACTATTCCAGTTTTTAAAGTGATGGACGAGGCGACATTTAATAAAATTAATAACTAATAAAAATCTTTTATTTATATCAATTAAAACATTTTTTATATTTTTGAAATTAAAATTTATGAAATTATGGAAGTTTCTATTTTGACATACAATGTTAATGGCATAAGAGCTGCTATTAAAAAAGGATTGATAGATTTTTTAAGTGAAGATAATAGTGATATAGTTTGTTTCCAAGAGCTAAAAGCTAATGCTGATCAGATACCAGATTTATTATTCCAAGAACTTGGCTATCAAACTTATTGGCATTCTGCAGAGAAAAAAGGGTACTCGGGCACAGGGCTACTCACAAAAATAAAACCTGATAAAGTAGAAATAGGAATGGGAATACCTAAATATGATGCAGAAGGACGAATGATAAAAGCATATTATGGTTCTATAGTTTTGATAAATGTTTACCATCCTAGTGGTAGTAGTGGTGATGAGAGACAAGCTTTCAAAATG
>JASEGF010000089.1:7186-8126 GCA_030017935.1 Bacteroidales bacterium
GCAATGGCTGGATGATTTCGATAATTATATTCAAGATTTTAGGAAGCAACATCCAGATTTAATTATTTGTGGCGACTTTAATATTTGTCATACTGCTATAGATATACACGATCCTATTGGCAATGCTAATAATAGTGGCTTTTTACCTGAGGAACGTGCCTGGATAGATCAATTTATAAATAAAGATTTCATCGATGCATTTCGATATTTCCATCCTGATGATCCAGGACACTATACTTGGTGGAGCTATAGAGCCAAAAATGCTCGTGAGAGAAATATTGGTTGGCGTATAGACTATTTCATGGTTAGCAAATCACTAAAAGATAAAATGATATCTTGCGAAATTTTACCAAAAATTAATCACAGTGACCATTGTCCAGTAAAATTAAATATAGATTTATAATTTTTTTTCATTAATTTTGTTTAAAATTTTACAAAGATGTTTACAAATAATTATAAACCAGCAATATTAGTATTTTTTGTATTAGCTTTGTTTCTAACATCTTGTGTAGATGATAATGAAGAAGAAGATACTAGAGAATATTTCGCAGGCACCTGGAAATGTAAAGAGATAAATACTGGCTTTGCCTATAATGTGATTATTAAAATAGATAGTACTACTCAAACTTATATAAAATTATACAATTTTCATCAATTTGGAACTAATGAAAAAGTAAGTGCTATAGTAAGCAATTTAGCAATTGATATACCTTCACAATTAGCTTGCAATAATACAATAAATGTGAGAGGTAGCGGATTAATGCAAAATAATAAAACAACTATTAATTTGGATTATTATGTAAATGATGGTAATACATTAGATACTATTACTGCTGTTTATACAAAAATATATTAAATTATGAAAAATAAGTAGTAAAAAGCATAATAACCCTATTATCATGCATTTAAATATTTTATCACTATGTCAACTAGGTGTCAA
>JASEGF010000008.1 GCA_030017935.1 Bacteroidales bacterium
AACATTGGCATCACCCTGAATGAAAATATCTGGAGCAAAAAATCTATCATTATGTTGTTCTAGATTTATCTCTATGAGAGTAGCATTATTTTGTTTAGCTATACGAGGTAGATCTGCAGCAGGCATAACAACACCTGACGTACCAATAATTAGCATTACATCACAATGCATAGCATGATGATAAGCAAATTCAGCAGCTTTATGTGGTATCATTTCTCCGAAAAATACAAAATCTGGCTTCAAAATTTCTCCACATTTAGTGCAACTAGGAGGTAAAATAGAAAAATCTATTTCATCTCTGCTATAATCTGCGCCACACTTAGTACAAATCAAAGTTCTTGTTGTTCCATGAAATTCGATGACATGTTTACTACCTGCAGCTTGATGTAGGCCATCAATGTTTTGAGTAATTATAGCGTTTAACTTACCCATATTTTCTAATTCTGCTAGAGCATAATGAGCTGCATTAGGTTGAGCATTTTTTAATGGTTCAAAAAATAATTTATAAATCCAATCCCATGATTCAGCCTTATGTTCATAAAAATACGATATTTCTAATGCTTGAGGATTGTACTCTTCCCATAAGCCATTTTGACCTCTAAAAGTTCTCAATCCACTGGCTACACTGATACCGCTACCTGTAAGTGCCACAATATATTCATTCTTTAATAAAATATCAGCAACATTTTTTATATTATCTTCTGTCATGACTTTACAAATTATTATTGCAAATATAAACATTTTTTTATACAAATCAAGTTAAAATATCAAAAACATAGTTGGATGCTTTTTATTTAAAAGTGAGATTTAATGAAAATGCAATAAAAATTTTGGAATTATTAAAAAAAACGATAACTATCTCCTATTCCACTTTTACACCTGAATTTATTAAATATTCAAATGCGAAATATTTATACTTATTTTTTCACCAAAATACTCATCTAATCTTCTAGCTATCTCTTCTGCACAATATACAGACCTATGTTGTCCACCAGTACAGCCGAAACTAATTTGTAGCAAAGTATAACCTCTTTCTATGTATTCATTTATAGCTAAAGATATAGTATTAAAAATATAATTTAAAAAATTTTGAGTTTTTTCATCAGATTTCAACATTTCTATGACGACTTTATCCTTACCATTTAGCTTTTCCATTTCTTGCATTCTGCCTGGATTTGCTAAACATCTGCAATCAAACACAAAACCACCACCATGCTCACTATCTAATGGAGGATACTGATTTTTAATAGAAAAAGATGATATTTTAACATTTAATGTTTTATTAACCTTTTTAATATTTGATTTAGGATGATATTTGTCTATTAATATTTCAAAAATTTTGGGCAATTCAACAAGATTATTCAAATTTAAATTATTAGTAATTATTTCTAGATTGTTTACTCCAAAAGGTATAGATGAAGTAAAGCTTGGCTTATGCTGAATCAAACCTCTGTAACCAAAAGTTCCTAAAGCTTGCATTTGCCTAAATAACGCTATCCAGTAAAACTCATCTTTCAATTTTGAGAATTTACTATCATCAATATTTATTAAATTCAAATAAAATAATAATAATTGCTCTCTAGTATCATTTGGCATTTGGGCTTTGCTATCAAACAATAAAGCAGCTACATCATACATTTGAGAACCTATTCTAGCCCCTTGAAAGTCTATCACGTAAATTTTATTATTATTCAACATTAAATTAGCTGACTGATAGTCTCTCAAAGAGAGATAATTTTGTGAATATGAAAACACTATATTTTCTAGTTCATCAAAATCATTTTCTAATTTATCTTCATCAAAAGGCAAATCTATAATTTTTAGAAAATTATATTTAAAATAATTTAAATCCCACCTAATAGATCTGCTATCAAACGATGGTTTAGGATATGTTTTAGAAAAATCAATATCTGTAAACTTATTAAACTGCTGTAGTAATTGTAAAGCTTGCAAATAATAATCTACAATTTCATTATCATAATGAAAATTTTTTATTTTTAATAAATCAAACAAAGAAAGTTCTGAAATATAAGTTTGAAAATAAATAGTTTTATCATCAGAAACATGTAATATTTGAGGAACAGGTAAATTGCTATCATAGAAAAGATTAGAGAAATAAATAAAAGCCTCATTCTCTTTTACATTTCTATTATAGCAACCAAGAATAGTGCTATCATCATAATAAATAATAGCATAATAACGACTAGAACCAGATGAGGAAATTGGTTCAATACGAATAATTTTACCTAATTTATTAGCTTCCTTTTCAATTAAATCAAGAGGATACACTGCACTATTTTGAATTGAATTTATCATCTTGATGTACACTCAATACTGGAACAGGACAATGATTTATCATCTGCATAGCATATTGTCCTAATAGAACATTTGTATTTCTATTCTCTTGTTCAGTCATAATAATAGCTAAATCAATGTTATTATCTTCAATATATGAAATGAGATCTGAAGTATAATTAGTAATAGATTTTTTAAAAGATTTAAATTTAATATTTTCTTTTTCTAACTCATTTTCTATCATTACAATATTTTTATCTACTTTATTTTTCATAGTAGATAAATCAGTAATATAAGCACCAAAAATATGAATTTCTGCATTTGTATATTTTGCTATTTCCATAGCCCACGGTAACTTATTAGTAGTCTCAGCAGTAGAATCTATAGGCAATAAAATACTTCTAATCCTATCATGTACTTCGTATGTTTGCCTAATTGTAAATACTGGACAAGGCGAAGTAGATACTATTCTATTAGCATTACTTCCAATCCACATTTCTTCATAGCCAGAAATGCCGTGTGTACCAGCAAAAACATAATCTATATCATTTTTTTTAGCATAATTTGCTAATTCTTCATAAACTTTACCTGTGGTGATTTTATATTCTAATCTGGATAAATTATTTAATTTTGGTTTAAATTCATTCATCAATTGTTCAAAACGTTGATGTAGCTCAGTTCTATAGTTAGCTGTAACAGTAGCATAAATAGATTCAGTAGGTATCGGCTTATCTACATATAACATCGCAATCTTAACATCAATATAATTATTTAACATTAAAGCATATTCTAGAGCTTTAATAGAGCCCTTTGAAAAATCTATACCAACTAAAAAATTTTTCATATTTTTTTTACAAATTTAATTATTTAAAAATTAATAGCAAATTTTATTAAAATCAAGAAAAAATTCAGAATATGTGAAAATTTAATAAATATCGAAATATTTCTGAAGTAAAAAATGAATGATGAAAAAAATTTTTTATAATTTTATGTAATTTTATGTTTTATGAATAAAAAATTTTTTTCTGTATTGTTAATTATAATTTCTATCTGGAGTTGTGAAAAAAAGCCAGAGGAGATTACATTTAATGGGGTAGTAAAAGACCAATTTTCAGGGACACCAGTATCTGATGTAAACGTTAAATTACAAGCCCAGGTGCTACAAGACAATGTTTTCTCTACTGCATATCAAACCATAGCTTCAGATGTTACAAATCAGCAAGGTGAGTTTCAGATCATTTATGAAAAACAAATTTATGATGAATTCAGATTATTGCTTACAAAAGATGGTTATTTCTATAAAATTATTAATTTAGGAACAACTTTAGAAAATGATCATACTTATTCTATATCTGGTAAAGGATATATCAAATTACATATTAAAAATATAAATCCGACTAATGGTGATGAGTATATTTCCATAGCATGGATTGTACCTGATGATGCTTATTTTTATTGTAGCACTATATTTCCCTATTCATCTAATAATAACAATGTAGACACATCTTTTGTAATAGATGTAAGTGCTTATGCTTCTTATGTTTTAATAGCTAATTGGAAACATGATACTTCCGTTTCTACCTTCACTGATACTATTATACCTTTATTTACTGATACTACATATTATGATTTACTATATTAATATAAGTTTTTTTAATTTATAATTTGTGCTCAATTGTGTGCATTTGTGGATTAATAAAAACAATTGGACAGTTAAAACTCAAAACGTTATAGAACCTCATTTTTTTATATATTTCCCCAATAAAAATTCTTAAAATATAGAATTTTTTCCCTTATCAAATATCGTGCCATTCAATTTTTTTTATTTTAATAAATTTCTTTAAAACCTTGATTATTAAACGATTTTAGACTATTGCCACAAAAAAAGTTATTGACAATTTAATTTCAAGTGGTAAAAAGTGGTAAAAAGTGTGTATATTTGTAGTCAAATTTAGTAAAAGAATTTTTTATAAAATATAAAACCATGTTTGTAATTACAGGAATGACAGATGTAGCAGTAGACTCTAAAGGCAGATTTCTCATGCCTGCTTTTTGGAAATCTATGTTTACTCAACATCAAATAAATGAGTTCGTCATCAAGCGACATCTCTACCATTCCTGTCTAGAGCTGATACCAATATCTGTGTGGAACGAAGAATTAGAGAAACTCAATAAACTTAATAGATTTAATAAGCAAAGTAATGACTTTATACGCTTTTATATGTCAGGAGTTAGAGTGATAGAATTCGATAAAGTAGGTAGAATACAAATACCCAAAGATCTCTTCGAATATGCAGAAATCAAAAATACTGCTGTACTAAGTAGCAGTATAGATAGACTAGAAATCTGGGACAAAGTATTATACGAGAATTATTTGCAATCACATTCTGATGAATTTCAAAAATTTGCTGAAGATTTCTTGGGTAAATCATTTATGACTAATGAGGAGGAAAAATTATGAGTAACCAGATATATCATATTCCAGTTTTATTAAATGAAGTAATAAAAGAAATTCCTATACTAAACCAAGGAATTTATGTAGATGGCACTTTTGGCAGTGGTGGCCATAGCAGAGCTATTTTATCTATTATTTCTAAAAAAAGTAAACTTTTTGCTTTTGATATTGATGCTGATGCTTTAGCTAATGAAATTAATGATTCTCGCTTTACTCTTATAAATGCAAATTTTAAATTTATTCGATATTACCTTAACTATTTTGATGCTTTGCCAGCTGATTTTATTTTAGCAGATTTAGGACTATCTTCTCATCATTTAGAAACTGATGATAGAGGTTTTAGCTTTATGTCTGATGTTACTTTAGATATGCGTATGCACCAAGAGCAAGAAATTACTGCTAAAGAAATTCTCAATAATCACTCTGAAGAAGATTTGATTAATATTTTTAAAAATTATGGTAATGTGAGTTTTGCAGTATCATTGGTGCGTGATATCATTGATAAAAGAAAAATAAAAACTATCGAAACCTCATCTGAACTTAATGAATTAGCTTTAAAGTATATTCCTAAAGGTAAAGAATTTAAAAATTTAGCCAAAATTTATCAAGCTCTACGTATAGCTGTGAATAATGAAGTAGAAAATTTGAAAATGTTCATAGAGGAATCATATCAAGCTCTATCACCTGGCGGTAAACTTTGTGTTATAACTTTTAATAGTTTAGAAGACCAAATATTAAAAAGTGAATTAAGAAAAAAAATAAATAATCTACTAGATGAAAATTGGTTAAAAGGTAATAAAAATGAAAGATGGTCCAAAATTTATAAAATCTCCCCTACTCCTGAAGAAATAATTGCTAATAATAGATCTCGTAGTGCCAAAATGTATGTTGCAATAAAAAATAATAATAAAGTATGAGTACAAAGAAGTCAAAAAAACTAAATACAGACAAAAAAGAAAAAAAAGGTCTCATAAAATTTTTGATGAGTGGCGACTACCTGGCTTCTGAACCTCTAGAAAAACAATTACCATTCATCGCTTGGATAACTTTTTTGATGATTCTCTATATAGCTAAAAATTATCAAATAGATAAAACTTTATATGAACTTGGCAAAGTGAAAACTCAAAATGAAGCTTTAAAAACCAAAAGTATTGTACTAAATGCTAGAAAAATTTCAACAATGAATCTAGATTATTGCTACAAAGAGCTAAGTAAAGATGGACTAAAACCCTCTGAGCAACCCCCTATAAAAATATTTGATTATTCTACTGAAAATAATGTAGATAACAAAAAAATAAAAAAAGATGCCAACAGATAAAATACAATTTGACAATAAAGCTAAATCTACGATTTTTGGCAGAGCAAGTATAGTCTTTTTCTGTGTATTAATTATTGGCATTTTAATAATTTACAAAATTATCGATATACAATATGTCAGAGGTGATGAACTGCGTTCACATACCTTTGATTATGAATATAAATATGTAGATATCACCGGCATCAGAGGCAATATTTACTCAGAAGATGGTATGGTGCTGGCTACATCTATACCAGTTTATGATGTTTATCTAGACCTAAACGAAAAAAATGTTTCTAAAGAAATCTTTGATAAAAACATTGATTCTTTGTCGCTCATGTTAGCTAATAAATTCAAAGATAAAACTGCCAAGGAATACAAAAATTTATTAATTAAAATTAGAAATTCTGGTAAAAGATACGTTAAATTAAAGACAAACATATCATATGAAGATGCAGAAGAGCTAAAAACTTTTCCAATTTTTAAATTAGGTAAATATGGTGGCGGCTTGATCTTAGTCAAAAAAGATAGACGTGTTAAGCCTCTAGGTAGTATAGCAGAAAGAACAATTGGTTTTTCTAGAGAAAATTACAAAGTAGGCATAGAAGGTGCCTATGATAGTATTCTGACAGGTAAAAAAGGTTATCAATGGATGCATAGAATAGCACCAGGTGTATGGATACCTACAGAGGACTCTTCATCAATGATTAAACCTGTAGATGGCAAACACATAAGAACTACTATAAATGCTTATTATCAGCAAATAGCCACTCAAGCTCTCTCAAAAGTATTACAAGAAAATGCTGCTGACCATGGTACAGTTTTATTAATGGAAGTGGCTACTGGTGAAATAAAAGCTATTGCCAATCTGAAACGCATGCCCGACAGCTCTTATCAAGAAGTTTATAATTATGCTATTGGTGAACGCTATGAACCTGGTTCTACTTTTAAAACTATTAGCCTTTTAGCAGCTATCGATGATGGATTAGTAAATTTAGATGAAGTCATTAATACTGGTAATGGACTATGGAGCTATGGGTCCCAAGTTATGAGCGACTCTCATGAGGGTGGCTTTGGTGAGATTACTCTAAGAGAATGCTTCGAACTTAGTAGTAATATTGGCATATCTAAAGCTATTGTCAAAGCTTATGGTAGCAACGAAAAAAGATTTTTCGAAAAATTAGAATCTTTTGGGATTACACATAAAACAGGTATCGATTTGGTTGGTGAACCTAATCCTGCTATTAATTCTCCTACATCAAAATATTATTCTAAATATTCTCTAGCATGGACTTCTATCGGTTATGAAGTACTGATGACTCCTCTACAAATATTAACTTTTTATAATGCTATTGCTAATAATGGCAAAATGATGCAACCCTTTATTGTAGAAGAATTCATCGATGAAAATAAAACGGTATGGAAACGTGAACCATCTGTTATTAATAAAAAAATTGCTAGTGACAATGCGATTAATACAATGAGATCATTATTAGAAGGTGTAGTACAGCAAGGCACAGCATCTAATATCAAAGATTCCATAATTCCTATTGCAGGTAAAACTGGTACTGCTCTGATAGCTCAAGGTGGTGGCTATAAAAGCGAAGGTAAACAGTATGTAGCTTCATTTGCGGGATATTTCCCTGCTAATAATCCTCTATATTCTTGTATAGTTGTAATACACAAACCCAAACAAGGTTTATATTACGGCTCTCAAATAGCAGCTCCTGTCTTTCATGAAATCGCTAAAAAAATTTATGCTACTCAACTAGAAATTCGTAGTATAGAAAATAAAGAAACTTACTATAATATTTTACCTTTTTATGCTCCAGCAAAGCTTATAAATAATTTACAATCTAAAATTAAGATAACTACTTATCCTTTTTACTCTAATAATGGTTTTGCTAAATTAGATAGTAATAAAGTAAATGTATTGTCTTCTTCATATTTCTATAATCAAAAGAATCTCCCCGATTTCAGAGGTATGCTCTTGCATGATGCATTAATAATATTAAAAAATCTAAATCTAAAAGTAGAAATTGTTGGTGCTGGTAGAGTATATGATCAGTTGCCTGCTCCTCAATCTAATATTCAAAATATTGATAAAGTGGTTTTATATTTAAAATAATTGAGAAATGAAAACATTAAAATATATTATAGACGGTATTAAAATACAAAAAATTGTAGGTGATATTAATATAACTATTGATAATATTAGCAATAATAGTAACAATATTAAAACTAATGGATTATTTATTGCAAAAAAAGGTAATCGTGTGGATGGGCATACATACATAGATAGTGCTATTAATAATGGTGCTATTGCAGTTTTATGCAGCGAAGATATTAATTTACCAGAAAATATAACAAAAATTGTCGTAGAAGATTCTATAGAAGCAGAAAGCTTTGTAGCTGCAAATTTTTATGATAATCCATCTAAAAAACTAAAAATCATTGGCGTTACAGGCACTAATGGCAAAACTACTACTGCTACTTTGATTTATCAATTACTAAACAACCTTGGTCAAAAAGCTGGCCTCATCTCTACAATTGTTTATAAATATGGCAATATAGAGCTACCATCTATTAATACTACTCCCGATGCTATAGAATTAAATAAATTAATGAATGATATGTATTTGGATGGATGTAAATATGCAGTTATGGAAGTGAGCTCTCATGCTATTATTCAAAAAAGAATATGTGGGATAAATTTCGCTGGTGGCATTTTCACTAACATTACGCATGAACATCTTGATTATCATGGCAGTTTCGGAAATTACATAAAAGCTAAAAAAACATTCTTTGATAATCTGCCTACTAATGCATTTGCATTAATAAATATAGATGATAAAAATGGTAAAATAATGGTGCAAAATACTAAAGCTAAAATTTATACTTATGGATTATCTCAGATGGCAGATTTCCATGCTCGCATTATAGAAAATACATTCCAAGGACTTCACTTAGAAATTGATGGTAATGATACATGGTTTTTATTACTCGGCAGATTTAATGCTTACAATATCTTAGCAGCATATAGCTCGGCGATTATTTTAGGTTTTGACAAGCTAGAAGTATTATCTCAACTATCCAAAATACCTCCAATAAATGGTAGATTTAATATAATAAATAATAAAGACACTTATATAATTATTGATTATGCTCATACTCCTGATGCTATAGAAAATATTCTAAGTACTATTAACGAAATGGATATTAATGGTAAAATAATAACTGTTTTCGGTGCTGGTGGCAATCGTGATAAAACTAAAAGACCTCTTATGGGACAAATAGCAGCACAGTACAGTGATATAGTAATAATAACCTCTGATAATCCTAGATATGAAGAACCTGCGGATATTATTGCTGATATAGAAAAAGGTGTTCCTGCTAATCTAAATGCTAAAGTTTTCAAAATCGAAGATAGGGCAGATGCTATAAAGATGGCTATAAATCTAGCTAATAAAGGTGATGTGATAGTAATAGCGGGCAAAGGACACGAAACCTACCAAGAGATCAAAGGTATTAGAAATCACTTTGATGATAAAGAAGTGGTTTTGCAAATTATTAACTCTAAAAAAATTATTAATTAAAATATATTTTTTATGTTATATTATTTATTTACGTATTTAGATAAAGCTTATGACTTTCCAGGTGCTGGATTATTTAATTATATTTCGTTTAGAGCAGCTATGTCTGCACTTTTTTCACTATTAATAATTCTGATTTTTGGCAAACCTTTTATTAATTATTTAAAAAAGAAACAAATCGGCGAAGAAATCAGACATTTAGGATTACAAGCAGAAGATAGTAAAAAAGGTACTCCTACTATGGGGGGTGTATTGATTTTCCTAGCTATAGTGATTCCAGTATTATTGTTTTCTAAATTAGAAAATATTTATGTTATCCTAATGCTCGTAACAACATTTATGATGGCAGCTCTTGGTTTTGTAGATGATTATATTAAAGTATTCAAAAAAAATAAAAAAGGCCTGAGCGAAGCTGCTAAAATTATTGTACAATTAATTTTGGGGTTAATAATTGCTCTAGTGATGTATAACAATCAAAATTTAGCTGTCAGAGAGCAAATATCTCAAACTAATATTGTAGAAGATGTACAAGAAACACCAGTGACGCGTAGTGCTAGTGATTATTTCGGACCAGAGCAAGTAGGCTCGCTCAAAACTACTATTCCTTTTGTGAAAAATAATCAATTTGATTATGCTAATTTAGTTAAATGGATTGGAGAAGATTATCAAAAATGGGCATGGTTAGTTTTTGTACCTATCATTTTAATAATAGTTCTTTTAGTAACCAATGGTGCCAACTTAGCAGATGGATTAGATGGATTATGTGCAGGTACATCTGCCGTCGTCGGGGCTGGATTAGCAATTTTCGCGTGGGTATCTGGTAATTTTGTCTTTGCTAGTTACCTAAATATTTTATATCTACCAAATTCTGGAGAATTAACTGTATTTATAGCCTCGTTTGTTGGTTCTCTAATAGGTTTTATGTGGTTTAATTCTTATCCAGCAAAGATATTTATGGGCGATACAGGTAGTCTAATGATAGGTGGCATCATAGCTGTATTTGCTATATTAGTGAGAAAAGAACTTCTACTACCGCTGCTTTGTCTAGTATTTCTGATAGAAATATGCTCGTCTGCCATACAAAGGTACGTGTTTAAATATAGAAAATGGAGATTTGGACTAGAATATGCTCAAAATCATAGAGTATTTTTGATGGCACCACTTCATCATCATTTTCAAAAAAAAGGCTGGCACGAGGTTACTATTGTCAATAGATTCATTATTATTAATATCATCGCAGTCATATTGGCTGTTATAACTCTTAAAATTAGATAATTATGAAAATCTCAGATACAGATAATTTAATTTACCTTTTAAATGATAATATTCAAAAACCTATTAATATTTCATTAGCAGAGAATATACCTAATCTAATTAATGATCAACTAAAAAATGTTAAAAAACCTTCTAATTCTTATCTCAAATATTTCACAAATAATTATAAAAGATTAATAGAGATTAGAGAAATAAATAATGTTAAATTTATAGATGATAGCTTCGCTACTAATAATTACAGTCTTTTTTATTCATTAGAAAAAATCAATAACCCTATTATTTGGATTTCTTTAGATAAACAAACCAATTATATTAACAATTCATTAGCAGAAATAATACAGAAAAAAATAAAAATATGGATTACCATTACTAAAAATAAAAAAGTTTACAATAGTGATTATTCTTATTTAGTTCCAGAATTTTATTCAGTAAAAAATTTATCCGCAGCTGTTAGACTGTCATTTGCATTTGCTGATCCTAATGATATCATTTTATTAGCACCTAATAAATCTAATATTAATAGTAAATTATATTCAAATAAATTTAAAAATATTGTTAATGAATTATGATTAAAAAGATATTCAAAATTTTCAAAGGAGATAAAACTATATGGATAGTATACTTATTTTTATGTATATTCTCCATGATAGCAGTATATAGTACTATTGGGAATTTAGCATTTAGATTTAATGAAGGTAACACAACATATTATTTGATACAACATTTAATAATATTAATTTTTGGAATCGTATTAGCATATTTAGTACATTTAATGGATTATCGCATTTGGGGCATGATAGCCAAATTTTTATTTATTATTGCCATACCCTTATTGATAGTAACCCTATTTAAAGGACAAACCACTAATGATGCAGCTAGATGGTTGCGGATTCCTGTTATAGGAATTTCATTTCAAACATCAGATTTTGCCAGATTTGCATTGATTATACTATTAGCTAGGATAGCATCTGCTAAACAAGATAATATAACCGATTTCAAACATGCATATTTACCAATGATAGTAGCTGTCGCTATCACAGTTGGATTGGTTTTTCCTGCAAATTTATCAACAGCAATTTTGATATTAGCTACTGCATTATTAATTATGTATATAGCAAGAGTACCATTGAAATATTTACTAGCTACAGTTGGCATAGTAATAGTCATCATGGGTATATCTATTTTGATAATGCTTCAGATGCCAAATAAAGGACGTGTGGGCACTTGGCAAGCCAGAATAGAAAGTTTTACAAATAAAGATGTGGAGGTGTCGTACCAAAGAATGAAAGCTGATATAGCTATTGCTAATGGCAGTGTTATAGGAAAATTTCCAGGTAATTCTACTCAACGTGGCACTCTACCTCAATCTCATACAGATTTTATCTATGCAATAATAATTGAAGAATTGGGTATGATAGGAGGCATAGCTGTATTACTTCTATATTGTGTGCTAATGTACAGAGCTATTCATGTGGGCAAACAAAGTAAAGGCTTCTTTGGTGCTTTTTTGGCTATAGGTTTTGGTTTTTATATAGGATTTCAAGCTTTTGTTAATATGTCTGTAGCTGTAGGTCTCATCCCTGTTACTGGGCAGCCTCTACCAATGATTAGTAAAGGTGGTACTTCTATTATCTTTACCTCCATAGCGATTGGTATTATCCAAAGCATAGCACGTGATTACCAAAAAAACTTAAATAAAAATGAATCTGATACCGAAGATAATGTAGTAATAGAAAATGAAAGTGAACAATCAGAAAATATTATAACTGCATGAAAAACAATAACTTAATTTTAAAAAAATACATTTGATTATGAATAAAATAAATAAAATAAAATCTTGGGTTATTTTCTCTGCTGGTGGAACAGGTGGACATATATTCCCTGCTTTAGCAGTCGCTGAGAGGCTAAGAGAGCTACACCCAGATCTCGGCATATTATTTATTGGCAACAAAAATAGAATGGAAGCTAACATTGTACCAGAGCATAACTTCCCTATAATTCTATTGGATATGCACGGACTGAATAGAAAAAATTTACTAAAAAATATTAATCTGCCTTTTAAGCTCATAAAATCTTGGATGGAGCTAAATAAAATTTTTAAAAGATTTAAACCCAAAGTAGCTATCGGATTTGGAGGCTATGTTACATATCCTGTACTCAAATATGCACAGTGGAGAGGTGTACCCACTATTGTGCAAGAGCAAAATAGTACTCCTGGCCTTGCTAATATTAAGTTAAGTAAAAAAGCTTCTGCCATTTGTGTAGCTTATCCTACAATAAAAAATTATATAAAAACTCCTAATGTACATCTAATAGGCAATCTAGTGAGAAATGAAATCTTATCACCGATGTCTAAAGAGCAAGCTGCTAATTTCTGGAATTTAGATATAAATAAAAAAACCATCCTAGCTCTAGGTGGCAGTCTAGGAGCTAAAGCTATAAATGATTTTATTTGCAATATTTTACTAGATTTGATAAAAAATGATATCCAATTGATATGGCAAACTGGTGATAAATATTCCATAGATAGCTGCATTAATCATGATAAAATAAATAAAAGTATTATTGCTAAACCGTTTATTAATGAGATGAGAGAGGCTTATGCTATGGCTGATGTAGTAATAGCTCGTGCAGGTGCAGGTACTTTAGCTGAATTAGCTGCTCTAGCGAAACCATCTATTATTATTCCTTCTCCTAATGTCGTGAATAATCATCAATACCTCAATGCTCAAGCTCTTGCTGATAATGATGCAATTATTTTATTAGATGAAAATTTATTAGATTCTAAAGGAAAAGAATTGATTATAGATTTAATAAATAATAATTCTCTACAAAAACAATTAAGTGAAAACATTAGTAAATTTCATAATCCAGATGCTATGGATAACATCATCGAATTAATAGAAAAATATTTAAAAAATTAAAAGTAATGAAACTCAATAATATAGAAATACAAAATATATATATGCTTGGCATAGGAGGAGTAGGCATGGGAGCATTAGCCCAATATTTTCTTTACTACGATTGTCGAGTATATGGCTACGACAGAACACGTTCAGAAATATGCGAAATTTTAGAAAATAAAGGAGCTAAAATTCATTACCAGCCTAATATTAATCTAATACCTAATGACATAGATATTGTTATTTATACACCAGCTATACCTATAGATTTCGATGAATTACAAATCATTAAAAATAGAAATTTACCTATTTATAAAAGAAGTGATATACTAGCAATGATAACTCCACAATTAGAAACATATGCTGTGGCTGGTTCTCATGGTAAATCTACTATTACTGCTATGCTTTCTCATATATGGAGTACCGCTAATCGAGATTTCATCGCTATGGTAGGAGCTGTTGTCAAAAATTATGAAAATAATTTTATTATCAATGGTGAACCCAAAGAATTCATTGTAGAAGCAGATGAATATGATAAAACTTTTTTGAAATTCACTGTTGATACAGGAATAATAACATCTATCGAACCAGATCATTTAGATATTTACAAAAATTTCAATGCTTTAAAAGATGCATTTAGAGAATTTGCAAATAAAATTAAAAACGAAATTTGGATAGATGAAAATGTGAATTTGCAAACTGATAAAAATATAAACACCTATGGCTTGTCGAATAAATCAGATATCTACGCATATAATATAAGGTTAGAAGATGGGAAATTTGTTTTTGACATTTACTCTAATTACCATCATGTGAAAATAGAAAATCTACATCTGAATATAGCTGGCATGCATAATATCAGGAATGCAACTGCGGCGATAGCTATTGCTTTATCAAAAAATATTAATATAGATCAAATAAACAAAGCCATTAATACCTATCCTGGATTAAAAAGACGTTTAGATTTAATTTATAATGGTAAAAGTAAAAAATATTATGATGATTATGCACACCATCCTACTGAAATAGATACATTATTTGATACATTAAAAACTTTGTACCCTGATAAGACTTTTTGTGCCATTTTTCAACCTCATTTATATAGTAGAACTTTATATTTAGCTGATGATTTTGCCACTTCATTATCTAAATGGGATAGAATAATTTTATTAGATATTTATCCCGCTAGAGAAAAACCAATCGATGGTGTTACATCTGAATGGCTATTAAGTAAAATCGACAATAATAATAAATATCTAATGTCAAAAGATGAATTATTAACAAATTTAAATAATATTAGCGAAGATATTTTAGTAACTATTGGTGCTGGAGATATAGATAGCCTCCGAGAACCAATAAAAAATAAATTAATGGAATATGAAGCATAAAAAGTGGTTAATAGCATTAAGTATTATTTTACCAATAATAATAATTATTGGCTGGCTAGTTATTAGAGACAGGTCACGAGCCACTTCTATTTCTCGAATAGAGATAAATATAAATACAGCAGACACTAATAAAATAATAGATTCTATTTATGTATTAGATCTAATTTACCAAGTTACTCCTAGAGTGATAGGAGTGATGATAGAGGATTTTCCATTAGATAAGGTTTATCAAGCTATTAAAAAATCGAATTTCGTAGAGAATGTGCTTTGTAATATCAAATTAGATGGCACACTAAAGATAGATGTCTGGGCACGTTGTCCTTTATTGCATATCATTTCTAATAATGGTTATGAATGTATTATAGACACTTCTGGATTTATAATGCCAGTACCTAAAAAGTATAATTTATATATTCCCGTAGCTTATGGCAATATTAAAACAAAAGTAAAAATTGGTTCAAAATTAAAAAATATCAAATCCTACACTTATGAATCAAAAGATTTTACAGAATTAGATAAGCTCTATTATCTAGCAAAAAATATAAGAAAAGATGAAGTAGCAAAATTACTATTTTGGGATATTTATGTAGAAAATCAAAAATCTTTCTATCTATACCCAATTGTTGGCAATCAATATATACGGTTAGGCGATGTAGATCAGATAGAAGATAAACTAAAAAACATCTCAATTTTCTATAATAACATACAACATATTTCGGATATTAGTAATTTTGTAGGATTTGATTTGAGAGTACCCCCTCAAGTAATAGCAATCAAGCAATTATGAAAGAGATTTTAATTTGTAAAAATATATAATATGAAAAAACAAAATAATAATTCAGAAGAACAAATCTACGTGGGACTAGATATAGGCACCACAAAATTAGCAATGGTCGCTGGCAAACAAAACGCAGATGGAAAGCTAGAAATCATAGGACACGAAGTTTCTACTAGCAAAGGTGTGAGAAGAGGAACAGTAATCAATATGCAAAAAACTGTTGATGGACTGAAAGAACTCAAAACAAGAATGCTAAATGATTTCGGTATAGACGTAGGAGTAGTAAATCTCGGCATCGCTGGCAAATATGTGGAAAGTCTAAATGCAGAACATAGCATGATACGCAAAAATCCTAGAAGCATGATTACCGAACAGGAAATAAATGATTTTTTAGAAACTGTAAATCATATGCTCAAACAACCTGGTAAAGAAGTTATACACTTAATACCACAGGAATATACTATAAATGATGAAAGTGGCATAATAGATGTAATAGGTGCTGTAGGAACAAGTTTGAAATGCAAATTTCATGCAGTTGTAGCAGATATATCAGCCGTAGAAATGTTGAAAAATTGCGTTACTATGGCCGATATGGATATAGCAAATATTATGCTGGAACCTATAGCCTCAGCTAAAGCTGTATTAGAAGAACAAGAAAGAGAAGGTGGTGTGGTTCTAGTAGATATAGGTGGTGGCACTACTGATATAGCAATAATTAAAGACGATATCGTTAGACATACTTGTGTAATTCCTTTCGGCGGCGAAGCTATCACAGAAGATTTAAAAAATGGATTATCTCTTTTAAAAGAAGAAGCAGAAATTTGTAAAATAAATTATGGCAATGCTATCCCTGCTGACGTAAATCCTAATGATGTGATAGCTTTTCAAGCAATGAAAAATTTTCCTGCCAGGGAGTTCTCTCTTAAGGCAATTAGCGAAATTATTAGTGCTAGATTAACAGAAATTTTAGAAACTGTAAATTATGAAATAAATTTATCACAAATATCCTCTCCATTGATTGCAGGTATAGTGCTAACTGGTGGTGGTTCATTAATAAAAAATACTACTCAATTAGCTTCATATATTACTGGAATGACTGCTAGAATAGGTAGTCCCAATCACTTATTATCGCATGATACTCCTAATACATTACTTTCACCACAATATTCTACTGTTATAGGTCTCCTACTAAATGCTATAGAAAATGACAAATATAAATTCTCTCAAAATAATAAACTAAATGATACCAAAATAGCAGCCCCACAAGATAAAAAAGAAAAAAAACGCAAATTTGATATTTTCGGTAATCTATCAAATTTCTTCGATTAAAAAAAATAAAATTATGGAAAAACAATCATTTGAATTCATATTTCCAACATCAGAATCACCTATTATTAAAGTTATGGGGATAGGTGGTGGTGGATGTAATGCTGTCAAACATATGTTTGACAAAGGCATCAAAGGAGTAGATTTTGTTATTTGCAATACAGATGTGCAAGTTTTAGAATCTAATCCTATACCTACAAAAATCAAATTAGGTGAAACAGGATTAGGAGCAGGCTCTAAACCTGAAATTGCCAAACAAGCTGCAGAAAATAGCTCCGATGAGATTAGTAAAATTCTAAAAAATAATACTAAAATGCTATTTATCACTGCTGGTATGGGCGGTGGCACAGGTACTGGCGCTGCACCAGTTGTAGCTAAAATTGCTAAAGACTTGGATATCCTTACCGTAGCTATAGTAACTACTCCTTTCATGTTCGAAGGGAATATACGATATCAACAAGCCATGACAGGCATCGACGAACTACGTCAAAATGTGGATGCTCTACTTGTAATACATAATGAAAAATTATTTGATCTTTATCCTGAATTGAAAATTAGCAATGCCTTTTCAATAGTAGATGATATATTATTAACAGCTGCTAAAGGTATAGCAGAAATAATTACCGTTCCTGGAGTAGTAAATGTAGATTTCGAAGACGTAAAAACAGTGATGAAAGATAGTGGAATAGCTTTGATGGGAACAGGATATGCTGAAGGCGAAAATAGAGCTATCAAATCTCTCGAAACAGCTATTCATTCTCCTTTATTAAGTGAAATTTCAATAACTGGTGCACAAAATGTATTATTATATATCTCATATGGCAGTGATGAACTAACTATTAGAGAATTTAATGAAATGACTTCATATCTAAAAAATGAAACTGGCGGCGCCAATGTAATATGGGGCAACTCTTTTAATCCAGAATTAAATGGAGTACAAGTTACTATTATTGCTACAGGTTTTAATGCAAACAATTCTACAATAAACGCTAATCAAAATTATGAAAATAAAAGTTATAATTCTTTAAATACTGGTGAAGAAAAAATTGGCTATGGTAGAAACTATAAAGATGACCAAGAATTAGAAAAATTAGAAAATGAACCAGCATACATTAGAAAAGGTAAAAAAATAAATTTAAATGCACCCACAAGTGGTAATATAACCGTTAAAATAAATAAAAATAATACTACTATTGGAGAGAATAATTACTTGTATAAACATGTAGATTGATATGATTCTATTGTGAGGTACTCATCTATTGTTTCACTTTTAATAACAATTTTAGTTAAATATTTTATTATACTATGATTGTATTATTAATAAAAATTAGGTTTTATAACGTTTATTGAGGGTAAATTATTTTACCACAAAGGGCACAAAATTATAAATATAAGTTGATTAGTGATTAGTGATTAGTGATGGGATAAGGAGTTTAGTAGGATATTAGTTGTAAATTAGTCCACAAATGCACATTAGTTTTCTACTATCTACTATCTACTCTCCCCTATCTACTATCTACTATATACTTTAGCCCTGAAAAACAAAATCCCAAAATCCGTTAATCCCCAAAATCATGGTTCAGACAATTTAATTCTATCATTCTCTGTGTCCTTTGTGCCTTCTTTGAGAACTTTGTGGTTAATATTTGACAGAACAATACTAAAAAAATTCATTTTTATAAAATGTCTCTTTTTTAATCTTTGCCCATACAAAACGTTATAGAACCAAAAATTATAAGAACGGAAAAATTAATAAAACTTTAATCTAATAAAATATGAAAAAAATAATAAAAATAATTTGGTTATTTGAATTTTTTTTTGTAAATTTGTTTTTTAACCTTAAAAATATAAAAATATGAGACCAAAAAGTATTTTAACACTGCTCTTTGTTGTGATTGTGCAGTTTTGTTATGGGCAAAATGAATGGGCGCCAATTGGGGCTAAATGGTATTATACTCTGAAATTCGCAAGCACTAGTGCAGAAGATTTTAATATTATAGAATCAATGAAAGATACTGTAATTAATACTATAACCTGTAAAAAAATATTACGATTAAATATTACATGCGATGATCGGCCACAAATTGAATTTATGTACGAAGATAGTAACAAAGTTTATTTTTATGATGAATATTCAAATAAATTTAATTTATTATATGATTTTAATAAAACACCTGGCGAAACATGGTATATCCATGTAAATGATAATGGTAATAATCCCGATTCTTTATTAGTTCATGTAGATTCAATTTCTACGATCACAATAAACAGTATTCCTCTTAAGGTATTATACACAACAATTGGCAGTACAACTAATTGGGTCGGATACAGCGGAAAAATAACTGAAAAGTTGGGGCATGATCGTAATATGTTCCCTTTTATCAATTCCGCTTGCGATTTGAATTTTAATAATGGTTTAAGATGTTATGAAGATTCGCTATTAGGGAATTATCAGACTGGAATTGCACCCATTTGTGATTATACTAATGTTGGGATTGCAGAAATATTCTCAGGTGCAGATTTTAATTTACATCCAAATCCCGTATTAGATTACTTATATTTTAATAATTTGAGACACGACCAACTTATAGTTAATATTTATAATATATTTGGTGAGATAGTAGAGAGTTTTATAACAAATAGCGATAAAATTAATCTTCAATATTTAACTAAAGGATTCTATATTATTACATTTTCAAGTTTGGATAAAAAATTTATTCATATATCAACATTTTTAAAATAAACAAAGAAATTAAAAAAGATTTTTATTATACTTAGTATTTTAAGTTTTTTCATTAAAACTTGTATCTCTCAAACTTGTTTGACAGATACAAATGGAATTTATAGCTTTCTAAAATCATTAAATAATGCTTGTTGCGAAGACTTTATGAATTATTCTTCTGAAAATGCTACACAAACGCCAATAAAAACAGTAAGATTAACTTTTCATATATTTTCAAATGATGATGGCTCTGGAAATTTTCAAAATAATGCAACAGATAAATTATATTTAAATAGTCGTCCCTTAAAAAGTCAATTTTAATATTTTATTTTAAAAAATAGAGAAGAATTGATAGTAAAATTTTTTAAAAGTGATAAAAATAACCTTTCCAAAATTTGGCAAAAATAATTTTTCCATTTATTCATCATCCTTTTGAAGTTAAAAGCTGCAGCAGCTAACATAATATTGATGT
>JASEGF010000090.1 GCA_030017935.1 Bacteroidales bacterium
CTGAATTTTTTCATGGAAATTATTTACCTCATTACAATGTAGATGTAAATAATACAAAATATGAACCTACTTGGGATCCTCTATTAGATTTCGCTGATGTCAAAGGACAGGAAAATGTAATAAGAGCTATGGAAATAGCTGCCGCTGGACGTCATAATATTCTAATGATAGGACCACCTGGTGCAGGAAAAACTATGATGGCTAGACGATTACCTACGATTATGCCTCCTATGACTTTCGAAGAAAGTTTAGAAACTACGCAAATATATTCTGTCGCTGGGAAAATTAAAAATGATGAAGGGCTTATTAGAGAAAGACCTTTCAGAGCCCCACATCACACCATTAGTGATGTAGCTCTAGTAGGTGGAGGTGCTATTCCTAAACCTGGCGAAATTTCTCTAGCTCATAATGGTGTCTTGTTTTTAGATGAATTACCTGAGTTTAAAAGATCTGTTTTAGAGGTATTACGTCAACCTTTAGAAGATCATTTGGTTACTATTAGTCGCGCAAAATATGCTACTGTTTTTCCAGCTAATTTTATGCTTGTAGCTGCTATGAATCCTTGTCCTTGCGGTTTTTATAATCATCCAGAAAAACAATGTACATGCGGACAAGGGGCTATTAAAAAATATTTGAATAAAATATCTGGTCCTTTATTAGATCGTATAGATATTCACATAGAGGTTGTTCCATTAGTTTTTAAAGAATTAGCTTCTACTAAAAATACACATAGTTCAAATGATATTAGAACAAATGTGATGAAAGCTTACGAGATTCAAAAAGATAGATTCCAAAATTTACCTAAAATATATTCCAATTCTCAACTTCATTCTAGATTGATTAAAAAATATTGTCCAGTACAGGATGAGGGAATGATATTATTAAAAAATGCTATGGAGAAATTGTCTCTTTCAGCAAGAGCTTATGATAGAATACTAAAATTAGCACGTACAATAGCAGATTTAGATGATTCTGAAATTATTAAAGCATATCATTTAGCTGAGGCAATTCAATATAGAACTTTAGATAAAAATAATTGGGGATTATGATTTAGCTTAATTATAAATAAAAAAGCCGTATTTTTTAATACGGCTTTTTTATTATTTGTTTTAATTATTAGAATTCCCATAAATCGTGCTCAAAGATAAATATATCATTTTTTATTCTCTCACTTTCTAATAAAGCATCAATTCCAGTGGCATAAGCATTGATATATCTATCATATACATTAGACTCTTTAATGATATAGCTCTTAAACATTCTTTTAGCAAAAGCATCATCATATGTCATCCTTTGTCCATCATTGAAACGGTTAAAATACTCATATCGTACCAGATAAGGTCTTAAATCATTAAAATATATCCAAAATAAAGGCCTAGTTCCTTTTTCAGTAATTCCATCAGGTTCAAATTCAACCATAAGTGGCAATATACCAATAATACGACACTCTAGAACAGATCTTTGTTTATCAAAAATCCAATCTTCTTTTAGACGATATCTGGTTACTGTAGATGGATCAAATTCACTTACTATGACAGTATCACGCTCTTCACCAGTGAAAGGATCATAAGTTTTTGTTTTTTCTTCTTTTCGAATAATGTTTTGTACAGCTTCTTTAGTTAAAGGAACTTTAAAATCATCCGATTCAGGATTATAAGGAGTTATACCACCTTCTTGAATACCTATCATTATAACAGACATCAAATTATAACGTCCATTAGTAGGTTGCATAGGATAGTAAAAAGGTTGATTTATCTTTTCTCTCATATCAATTTCGCGCCATATTCTTGTAGCATAGAATACATCAGATTCATGAATGTATTGATAAGGCACTGGCACTCTATTAGTTAAATCTGTTTTTTCATAAGCCCCATCTACTGGCGCTTGAAAAACTTGAGCATTTAAACTCGTTAAGCATACAATTAGGAACAAACCTAAAAAACTTAAATATTTCATATTTATAAATTTTCTTAACCTGTTATTCTCAAAGATACAGTAGGCAATGTTCTCACGCTACCATCTGGCCCTTTAGCTTTAATGTCTTCAACATAAAATCTAGAGCCACGTCCAGATTTTTGTACAATATTGATAACATCTTGAGTGAACCTAAAGCCATTTACTGGTTGTCCAAGTAGATCTCCTGCAGGTGATTTATATGTAAAACTGTAAGAAATAACATCAAATCTTAGATCAAAATCGAAATTTTCAATTACAGCGGTTACATATGGATTAGCTAGTAGCTCTGTTTTAGTATAATTACCACCCGGTTTACCTGCTACATAAGCTATAGGAGAAGGCACTCTTTTAACTCGGAATTTAGCACTTCCCATAGTCATTATCTTACCATTCATTTCTGCAGATACATTTATGGTAGCTTCGGTCCCTTGTTGTACTTTTACTATATATTTACCATTACCTTGTGGTATAATATTACCGTTAGTTATGCTAGCTCTCACCCTATCATTAGGTACACCAGGCACAGATATAGATACTGGATTATCTACACCTATGTAGAATACATTCATCTTATCAGCAGATACAGTAGCAGTAGGAGACATCACAAAATATTCTTCTTTAAACCAATATGTTTGTACTGCCCCTGATTGGCTTTTTATTGTTATAGTACCACCATATTTTTTATTTCCTGGTGAGCCAGCAGGAATTTTTAATATACCACGACCACTATCACCTTCTAGCTTAGTAACATTTCCGAGAACTTTCATATTCACTGTATCTACGTCATCACCTATTAATATTTCTGGATTTTGACGAGAGTCATAAGCAGCTACAAATATTTCTGCTTCATATTCTCCTCCTGCAACTATTATATTAGATTTAGGTACTACTTTCACACCTACTCTATCAAAAGTATAATCTTCGGCACTAACAGCAGAATATAATTGAGCTACAACATCAGCCTCCATATTTCTAACTTCTAGAATAAGTTTATTTAATATTACAATATCAGCTGCTAGTATAGTATGGTAAAAATTGGTCATTTCCCAATTTAACTGCTGATCGCCTCCTATAGTTGGATACATTTTGTTTTCTATATCTAAACCCAATTTCACTTTATCAGAATATTTGCCAAGTAATTCAATCATTTTTTTACGAAAACTAACAAGTTTATTTTTTAATTCTCTAGCTTTGCCACCACTTCCATCTTGAGAATCACCTATAAAGAAATGTGTAGGAGCATCAAAATTATCTCTACCTTTCACATCTCTTAAATTTAATTTTTTAGCCTCTTCCAATGGAATACCATCAGTTACAGAAATTACTTCAGCTTTTAAATTTTCAATATAATTTACCAATTCGTCAGCATCTTTTTTTACTATTAATGCTTTATCATAATTATCTTTTACTTTATCTGGAGTCATAGCATAAGCTTTTTCAAACATAGCATAATTGCCTTGTACTTTATCATAAAAGATTCTATTAGTCTCCTCGATACTATCATTAACTATGATAAATGCATCTAGGATATCTTTAGATACATTTAATGCTAACATTGCTGTGAGCACTAAATACATCATTCCTATCATTCTTTGTCGCGGGGTTTCCGCACAATTTTTTGCACTCATCTTTTTTGAACTCCTTTATTTTTATTTATTAATACTCATTGCTGCTAACATATTTCCATAAATGGTATTAAGAGACTGCAAGTTTTGTGTTAATTTTTGTGTTTGAGATTTGTATTCTTGTATAGAAGAAAGTACTTCTTGTACATTATTAGTAAAGCTTTCTACACCTTGTCCGAAATTTTCTACCTTAGTTAATTGAGCTTGTAATTCACTTATTTGAACTTCATAGATAGAGTTTAAAGCAGAGAGATTAGTTGTAATTTTCCCAAATTGCTCAGTCAATTTAACATTATCAAACCCTTGTAAATCTAGTTTAGATGTAGTATTGACAAGTTTTTCTGAAGATTCAATATACGCTTTGGCAAGCTGATTAGAACTATTAGCAGCATTCTGAATTGTTTCAGTGTAAACTTTATTTGCATTAGCTGTTTCTTTCATGCTATTAGCACTTTCTTCAGTAGCTTGAGATAATTTTTGGAAATTAGAAACAATATTTTTCAAATTATCAGCAAATTCTAGATTTGATCCAATAACTTTAGCAGTCGATTCTTTAGTCTGTAAATAAGTTTGATTAAGTTCAGATACAGTATTAGCAGTAGTATTTAAGTTAGTAACGAAATTATCTGTAGCTGCAGTGGCATCTGCTAGGGCAGAGAGTTTTTTTGCATTTTCACTTAAATTACTCATACCTTCAGCGAGGCTTTCGATAAGCTCTGGACCTATTTTAGCTTCTTCTAGCATTTTATCTAATTTTTGTGTAACGCTATCTTTAATTTGTAATTCTCCTCCTACACCTATAGCTTCAGTTGCTTTACGAGTTTCAATCTTTTTAAGCATTTCTTCATCCATAGGTTCATTTGGGTGATAATATCCCCATAACTCTGGATATACTAAACTCCAATCTGGAATAACTGGTTGCTCTTCAAATGCTGAAAAGAAAAAGATGATAGACTCAGTGATCATACCAATACTTAGCATTAAAGTAGCTCCTGGCCAGTGAGTGATTTTAAAAAGTGCACCTAAAATAACAAGAGAAGCACCAATACCGTACAATTTGGTCATAAAGTTTTTGTACGCTTTACTTTTTACAATTTTGTCTAAAAAACCCATAACTTTTAATTTTTAATTTATTTTAATTAGCTGATTTATTTTAACGATAAACATTTGATGACATTGGGCCATCATCTTTATGGCGACCTAAATATGTTTGTACATTTCTAAATCCAATATATGAAGTAGCAGTATCTTGATATTCATAATCACGAGTACTCACTTGCATATAAAAGCTTATATCTTTCCAACTACCACCTCTAATAACTTTTCTTTTTAATACAGGTGGATCAGAATCCTTAGCTTCGTATGTATAATCCATATTCAAGTCATGAGCATACTGATATGTAGATGGATCAAAAGCATTATTAGTCCATTCAGCTACATTACCAGCCATATCATATAATCCATAATCATTAGGAGAATAATGTGCTACTATGACTGTATGCAAACCACCATCATCTACATAATTACCTCTTAATGGTTTAAAATTAGCTAGAAAACAGCCATTATAATTACGTGTATAAGGGCCGCCCCAAGGATACGGACTTAACTGTAATCCACCTCTAGCAGCATATTCCCATTCAGATTCAGTAGGCAATCTAAAATCATTTACATAGGAACTACCCGTTTGGGATAGATATGCATTTAAATAATTTGTACGCCAAATAGAAAATGCTCTAGCTTGTTTCCAATTAACACCAACAACAGGATAGTTATCATAAGCAGGATGCCAGAAATAGCTCTGCGTCATTGGTTCATTAAATGAATAAGTAAAATCATGTACCCAGCAAAGAGTATCTGGGAAAACATTAATAACATCTTTTTTAACATATACTGAGCGATCTGAATAACCTTGTGGTCTATTATTCCACATAGGCATAGTTACATTATCAGTTTGATCACTAGTAAGAGGGCTATCCCAATTTTTAGCAGCAGCAGCACGATAATCTATCCAATAATATTCATAATTCCATTTACGAACATCAAATTGTTTCCTACGGAAAAATCTCTCATGCTCTGGCAGATACATATCAGCAAGAGCTTCTCTTTCTTCTTGTCCTTCCCAATTAATTTTAGTTTTCCAATTAATAGCTGGTGGGAATAATTCCTCACCATATTCATTTTGAGTAATTAGATGCTCTTCATTTATTTCTCCTAAGACAGTATGAGCTATAGAATCTCTAACCCAATAAACAAATTGTCTATATTCATTATTAGTAATCTCAGTCTCATCCATATAAAAAGCTTGTAAAGAAACAACCTTATTTGTCTGGATTTGATTATAAGGTACATCCTGATCACTCTGGCCCATAATAAATGAACCTAAAGGAATAAATACCATACCATAAGGGGTCGGTTGATACCACATAGGACGATCTCTCACACCTACTAATTGTCCATTATCTGAAGTATCACATGCAGTAGAAACAATTGATATTAAACAAACAGCTACTGCGGTTTTTAGAATTGCTCTTGATGTTTTTATATTCATTTTTATCATTATTTCCAATTTTTATCTATTAAACGTAAAAAATTTAATTAAGGTTACATCCTTATAAGAATCTAACATTTCTATTACCTGTTTTATATGTCCTTTTTTCAATCAAAAAACAATAATTTATAAATACTTCATGACTACCAGAGCTCACTTTGTGTCTGCCAATAGCTGAAGTAGTAAAATCATAAGAATATCCAAATGAGAGTGGAGCAAGTCCCTGATTAGAACTATTAGCAAAAGGTTGCGCACCTACATTAAGTATGACTGCATCTTGTACTCTATATCCTAAACCAGCCCATACCATTCCCTGATAATACATTTGAACATTAATATCATATTGAGCAGAAACAAAATCAGTTTTAATCAAAGCAGATGGTCTTATTTCAAATTGATCATTATTAAGTGGAAAAATATAACCTCCAGTTATAAAGTAATGTCTTTTTAGTTTTAGATTAGAAACATCTGATAGTTCTGCAGAAGACTGAATTAAATTGAGACTAGATAAACCTACCCAAAATTGATTTGGTTTCAATAAAAAAGCTCCTAAGTCAGCATCTATAACCATATCTGATTGATTACTCCTTTGCATCAATAATGGATCATTATCTTCTAAAGGATTTAATAATGAAAAATCTAATCCTTTATCGAGAAAATGAATATTAAACCCAACACCAAGGACAAAATCACGAATATAAAAATTATACGAGTAACCAATTTTAACTCCTGTATTATTCTCGAAACCTAATTTATCGTTATACACTATGAGATTCAAACCACCATGAATTGGTTTAATATAAGCATCTACAGCTAATAACATAGTTCTAGGATTAACATTATACTCTTTACCATTTACTACCTCACTGAAACCTAACCATTGATTTCTATAAAGAGCTGTTGCACAAATTGAATTTTTAACTCCAGCAAAACCTGGATTATAAGCATTAAAATTTTGGAAATAATGAGTAAACTGTGCCTCTTGCTGTGCTTTCAAAAAGGTATTTGATAATAAGAGTATTAAAAATATTGAGATGAATAATAAACTCTTTTTCATAATTATAAATTTGACTGTAAAATTATATAATTTTTTTGAATTACAAAAATTTTAAAAAATAATATTTTTTTCATTAATATTCGCTTTTATTAAAAATTAAAATTACATTGCAAAAATAAATAAAATTTTTAAAAAACAAATTTTTTTTATATTAAAATTTTTTAATATTCTTCTTATAATTTCATAATGGATTTCCATAATTTTATTTTGTAAAATTAATATTATACAATAATGAAAACTTACATAATTTTATTAATTTTGCAAATTAAATTTTTTTGATTAGGAGTAGAAAAAATGGCTAATGAAAATATAATAATAGAAGGAGCTAGAGTACATAATTTAAAAAACATATCATTAGAAATACCTTTACATAAACTAATAGTTTTCACAGGACTCAGTGGTAGTGGAAAATCTTCATTAGCATTTGACACTATTTTTGCTGAAGGACAGCGAAGATATATGGAAACATTTGGAGCCTATGCCAGACAATTCGTTAGTATGTTTGATAGACCAGATGTAGATAATATCACAGGTATACCACCAGTAGTAGCTATTGAGCAAAAAACTATTTCACAAAATCCTCGTTCTACCGTTGGAACAGTTACTGAAATATATGATTATTTACGATTGTTATATGCTAAAGTATCCACAGCATACTCATATATGACAGGCAAACCAATGTTGCAGTTATCAATAGACGAAATTATTCAAAAAATACAAGAAAAATTCAAAGGAGAACATATTCATATATTAGCTCCCTTAGTAAAAGCACGTAAAGGACATTACAGAGAACTTTTCGAAAGATATGCTAAACTTGGATTTGAGCAAATGAGGATAGACGGTAAACTAATTACTATCAAACCAGGTATGAAACTCGAACGTTATCAAACTCATGATATAGAACTATGGATTGATGAAGTAGATGTAAGC
>JASEGF010000091.1 GCA_030017935.1 Bacteroidales bacterium
ATATTAACCACAAAGTTCTCAAAGAAGGCACAAAGAACACAGAGAATGATAGAATTTATTGTCTGAACTGGGATTTTGGGGATTAAGGGATTTTGGGATTGAATTTTTTATTTGTGTGCATTTGTGGACAATAAATAACAACCCGTAATGAGTATAATTTCATCCACAGATTTACACAAATTAACACTGATTTTAGTTTTTTTAAGGCATGTGTAAATTAAATTACAACTAATATCATCTTCTCATCTACTATCCCTATTACCTATTACCTTTTACCTATTACCTATTCTCCCAGCCTCCTAGTCTCCCATCACTCTCATTTGTGTGCATTTGTGGATTAATAAATAACAATTGGACAGGTAAAATTAAACGTTATAAAATCATTTATTTAAATAGCTCACTCGATTTTATAATATATTATATAATATTTAAGTTTTTCCTCTTTTAGTGCTTATTCTTTAATAATTTTACCTGTTCTTATTATAGATTTGTTATTATATAGAGTAAACAAATAAGTGCCTGACGGCAAGTTACTTAAATTTAAGCTTATATTTTTTTCATAATCGAAGTCTTTTTCTATCACTTTTTTACCATCTAAAGACAGAATTACTATTTTATTAATTGGCTCGTTTGATTCGAAAACAATATCATCAATGACAGGATTTGGGAAATATTTAATATTAGAACATACATTGTCATTAATATTTAAAGAAGGATCTACATCAACCCAATAAACATTTGTGGGTTGTAAAAGAGGATCAAGTTCTACAGAAGCTAATGGATATAGTAAATTTTTCATAACAAATTCAATGCTATTACTCTGAGATGTATCTCCCATAATAGGTGTCCAAACCATTGCCATAAATTTAGCATTTATTGTCATAGTATCTTTTTTAGATACAGCAACTTTAAGTACTTGAAAATTACCATTAGATAATGCAAGTGTCCCCCAACCTACTACTTCTTTTTTAACGTAACTTTTTATATCTATTGCAGCACTATCTATATAAATACTATTGATAGTGGTATCTATAAATAGTTTAGTACTACTTCGAGGATAGCTTTCTACTATTGATCCCATCGTGAAAGGGAATGTATAAACTAACTCTGGAGATGAATTTTTAACATATACTGTTGTATTGAATTGGTCTACAGGATAAACACTCCCTATTATAGATAGATTATTCGTATTTTTTGAAATTATAGTATAATAATAATTATCAAAGGATACCGCGTAGTTACCATTAGGAAACTGATTTGCAAAAGGTAAAGAATTTAAATATACAATATCTACAGTCGATGATCCTTCAGATATTAAATCAGATAAATCCCATGTCTGATTAGCTCCATTTGCAGAAATATCTAATCCACTTATTGATGTGTGATTCTCAACAGTTGATAATGGTATAGGTGGCTCGTCATCATATGTAATAGTTATCTGAGCTTGTAAAAAACTCAATGATAGTATTAATATGGCAAATAAAATTGTTTTTTGTGTATTCATAATAAAAAATTTTTTGGTTATTTTATACAAAATTAAATTAAAATTTTTTTATTTTAAAAAAATTTTTTTAATTTTGCTTACCAACATAAAAAAATTTAAAATTATGAGAAAGTTTTTATTATTTATTTCGATGTTATTATCCACAATGATCATTTATGGCCAAACGCCTATAGTAGATGAGAATGTGGATACATACACTGCTGGAACTTATTTTGTACAGCAGGCAGGCTCTCCATGGACTACTTGGAGTAATGCTCCAGGTACTAGTGAAGATCCTATAGTTTCTACAAATCAAGCATCATCAGCGCCTAATTCTGTTTATATTCAAACAAATAATGATTTAGTTCTAGAGTTAAGTGATTATACTACAGGACGATATGCTATTTCATTCAATATTTTTGTTGAAAGTGGTAAACTCGGTTATTTTAACATTTTGAATGATTTTGCTGGAACAAATAGTGTGTGGGCTATGCAAGCTTATTTTAAAAATAATGGATATATGGTTGTAGATGCAGGTGCAGCTTCTGCTGATAGCATTGCATATACTCAAAATGCATGGCATCAAGTTTTAATTATTGTAGATTTAGATGATGACATTGCTACTATAGAATTTGATGGACAATTTATGCATATGTGGAAATTTAGTAGTGGGTCTTTTGGTGATGGTACTTTGAAAAAATTAGATGCCGTAAACTTCTTTGGTTGGTCAGTTACTCCATTACAAGCTGGTTACTATATAGATGATATTTTAGTAGAACAAGTATCAGCTCCAGATTCTCCATCATCATTAACTGCAACATTACAAAATCAATTTGATGTTAACCTTACATGGAATGCACCTTCTACAACACCTACTAAATACTTTTTGATGCGTAATAATCAATTAATTAGTGAAGTAGATGCTACTGCTACTAGCTACATTGATGTTCATGTATATCCTCAAACTTTAACTTACAAATTATTTAGTTATTTTACATCACAAGGTGTATCTGCACCAGCTTCTGTTGATATCACTATTCCTGGTGGTGTAGACAGAAATTTAGTTCTATTCGAAATAGCTACTGCTACTGATTGTCCATTTTGTCCAAGTGCAGCCAGAGGTGTAAATGGATTAATTACTAACAATGCTCAAGTGGCAGTGATTAATTATCATGCAGGTGATAGCTATGCCTCTACTGATGGCAATGCACGTCTTTCGTATTATACATCATCAATAGGTACACCTACTACTTGGATAGATGGTGTTTATACTTTAGAGGGTGGTCTAAGTGGTACTGGTAGTTTATATACTTCTTATAATGCTGTTTATCAAATGAGAAAAGTCGTTCCAGCAGCTCATATTAATTATTTATCTATAAACAAAATAGATGAAACTCAATTCGTAGCTACAATTTCTGTAAAAGAAGCTTTAAGTTATTTCACTTCTGACCTGAAACTTTTCGTAGCTCTCACAGAAAGTAATATAGCTCAAAGTTGGTTTGGAATGACTGAGCTAGACTATGTATGTAGAAAGTTCTATCCTAATGCTAATGGTACCAATTTAGATTTCTCTCAAAATGACTCTTTAACATTTACTATTACAATAAACGTTCCTACTGGCGTAGATATTAATAATAGTGAGGTAGTTGCCTTTGTACAACATATGCCATCAAAAGAAGTCATACAAACTGCTAAAGCACCATTAGTAGGTGTGGGAATCGATCAATATGCTAATAATCAAATTAATATCTATCCTTCTCCGGCTTCAGATTTTATAACTATTTCTAATGCTCTTGGCATGCATATGCAAATAATTAATATTAATGGACAAATAGTAAAAGATCAACTAATATCATCAAGTAATTGTCCTATATATGTGAATGATTTACCTACAGGTGTTTATGTAGTTAATTTCATAGAAAATCCTTTATTAAGACAAAAAATTGTTATTACTCATTAGTTTCTTTTTAAAATAAATGTAATAAAAAAGCCGACTTTAACAAAGTCGGCTTTTTTTATTTCCACTTCAATAAAATATTTTATTCATTAGAAATATAACTACTTTTTTAAAATTTTTATAAAAATATTATTTACTAATGAAACGCTTAATTCGATTATTTATTCTAGATGTTTCTTTTCAAGGTTCTCCTTTAGTTCATTCAAATGATTTTTTAATTCATCACTATTTTTCCTCTTTTGTTCATTATGCCATTTATATCTTTTTACAAAAGGAGAAAGCTTTTGATGACGATTAATAAGTCTTAATGCAATGATTAAATAAATTATTATAAAAGCAATAGCTATGAATAGGCAAAATGGATATTTAGGCACTAACATAAGTAAATAATCATACATACCATGCGAAATGAAAGTTATCAAAAACCCATACAACATTAATTTTTTCTTTTTTCTAACAAAATTAAATTTAGCATAACCAAAATAATAACCCATAGCAACAGCAAAAACAAAATGTGCAGGAGTAGGCATCAATGCTCTCATTAAAGCTATACTCCATATATTAGATAAATCATTAAATATAAATGCAAAATTTTCTAAAAAAGCAAAGCCCATACCTATAGCTACCATATATACTACACCATCTATTGGCTCATCAAAATAATTCTTGGGCCAAATAAACCATCTAAACATCAAAAATTTTATACCTTCTTCGATAAAAGCAACAAAAAAGAAAGCCTCAATAAAAGCACTAATTTCTAGTTGTATGTTTAATTTTATATTTGAAAAAATTAAATTTTCTAATAATGATGCTGGCAGAGTAGATATCATACCTAAAATAAAAGCAAATATTAGATATTTGATAGGCTCTTTACTGTATTTATCTTTAAAATATATTAGTAAGATAAAAAATATAGCAGGTAAAATTGCTAATATTATTGGTAGCATTAATATGATGTTTATGCAAAAGTAATAAGTATTCTATAAATTTAAAATTTGAATTTTTAATTTATTTCTTGTAATTTTGTAATTAATATATTTTAATATGAATAAAATATTTATCAATAAGAATATTGATGCAGATAAATTAGATAAAATTAAAAAATGGCCTATTTGGGAAAGAGATGTTTCACGTTTCTCAATTTTTTATGAATATACAGAAGAATGTTATATTATTGAAGGCAGGGTAATGATAGAATGCGAAGGAGAAATTTATCATCTAGAACCAGGAGATTTTGTTCGCATAGATAAAGGTCTATCTTGCATTTGGGACATTAAAGAAAAAGTACGAAAATATTATGATTATATAAAATGAAATTTAAAATAGGTGATAAAGTAAAATACCTCGATGAGATAGGAGAAGGTATTGTAAAAAAAATTTATGGTGATTTAGTAATCGTAGAGGATAGTCTCGGGTTTGAGATCCCTATGAAAGAAAGTAAGTTAATTCTAATAAAATCTGCTAATAACGGAGATGAAATCAAAGAAAATAAACTCGAACATAATGAAAATATTAAAAATAAAAACACTCATATTCGCACCGAAAAACCAACAAAACAATTTAAAGATGGAATATATTTAACCATTAATCCACAAAACCCTAATATTCCTATTGCTAGTCCACATTCTGTGTATTTAGTGAATTTCACCTCTATGGATATTTATTTTGTATTACACAAAATTACTATTGGTCACGTAGAAAGCAAGCATGGTATTATAGAAAAATATGCAGCCATCAATATTGGCAATCTAAAAATAGAAGATATGCCCAATGAAATTGATTATGTTTTGCAATCAATAATTATTTCGCCAGATAAAGTATTTTTACCTTTTCTACATCAGTTTTCTATTAAGAAAAATATGTTGTTAAAAGAAGATAATTATTCTGAAAATCCATTTTTTAATGAGAAATCTATCCCTGTACTCATTAGATTAGAAAGTGAGTTTATAGAATACAAACTCACTAAACAAGAGAAAATGGATCCAGAAATAAATATCAAAAAATATAAAGAAAGAATAATAAATGAGGCAAGTATAATAGAAAAATATCTAAAAACTCCTAATTTGGCAGAGGTAGATTTACATTTAGAAAAATTGGTAGATAACCCACAAAATATTAGCCCCGATATGGCTCTAAATGTACAATTATCATATTTCAAGCAATGTTTGGAATCTGCTATTGAAAAAGGAATAGATAAAGTAGTTTTCATTCATGGTGTAGGTGCTGGAGTATTGAAAAGTGAAATGTATAAAATATTAAAAAATTATCCAGATCTATATTATGGAGATGCTCCCATACGCCAATATGGTATTGGAGCTACAGAAGTTTACATTAAACCTATAAAAATATAAAATTATATGGCAAAAATTCCAATCGAGAATATACTATTCATAGATATAGAGACCGTGCCAATGGCTTCGCAATATGATGCCCTTGATGAAAATTTCAAATCTCTATGGGATAAAAAATCTGTTTATTTATCTAAAAGTGATGAAGACGACCCATCTACATTATTTGAAAGAGCAGGCATTTATGCTGAATTTGGTAAAATAGTTTGTATATCGGCTGGTAGAATACAAAATGATGAAATCAAAACAAAATCTTATTATTCTCATAATGAAAAAAAATTGTTACAAGAATTTGCTGATGATTTATCTATTTTTACCAGAAATATTCCAAATTTATATTTGTGTGCTCATAATGGTAAAGAGTTTGATTTCCCATATATTATTAGACGTATGATTATTAATCAAATTCCCATACCATATATTTTAAATACACGAAATAAAAATAGATATGAATTACCATTTATAGATACTATGGAAATGTGGAAATTTGGTGATTATAAACATTTCACTTCATTAGCTTTACTTTGTGAATTATTTGGTATCCCAACTCCCAAAGATGATATCGATGGTAGTGAAGTAGCCCGTGTTTATTACGAAGAGAATGATCTAGAACGAATAAAATTATATTGCGAAAAAGATGTAACAGCACTCATAGAAGTATATAAAAGGCTAGATTTCTAAATTATTTTTAAAATTTAAAAAAAACAATCTCACCATTATCAAATTAATTTGATAGTTATTAATTTTGTAAAAAAATGGAATATATAAAAAAATGATATGATATTACATATTAATAAAGAAATAAACAAAGATTTATTACATAAATTACAAAATGATTATCAAACAAAAATAGTAGAAAAAGATAATTATTTTATTATTATTAATTTAGATAATAATATAGAAAAAGAATTGCAAAATTATATAATATCCAAATACGATATCAGGACTGAAGCCCAGCTAAGCTCTAGAGAATACAAAGCAATTACTACTCAAATTAACTTCCCTTACGGTTATATAGGAGGAGATGAAAAAAATACAATGATTATAGCTGGCCCATGTGCATTAGAATCTGAGAAACAAATATTAGAAAGTGCCAAATTCATAAAATCATTAGGTATTAATACTTTGAGAGCAGGATTATATAAACCTCGAACATCTCCATACACATTTCAAGGTTTAGGTGATGCTGGATTAAGCATATTAGAAAATATTAAAAATGAATTTGCTTTAAATATTGTAAGCGAAGTGAAAGATATAACTAATTTTGAAAAAATAGCAAATATAGTAGATATAGTACAGATAGGAGCTAAGGCTATGTATGATCAGTCATTATTAAAAGCATGTGGCGAAATAAATAAACCAATATTGCTAAAGAGACATTTCGCCGCCACAATAGAAGAATTCATAAAAGCTGCAGAATTTATCCTCTCTGCTGGTAATGAGAAAGTGATATTGTGTGAAAGAGGAATCAGAACTTTCGAAACTAAAACCAGATTTACCTTAGATTTGACAAGTGTGGCTTATTTAAAAAAAGTCGTCAACTTGCCCATAATAGTAGATCCTAGTCATGCAATGGGATACTCATATGGAGTCCCATCATTAGCAAAAGCAAGCCTAGCTATGGGAATAGATGGCTTATTGATAGAGGTACATCCTAATCCCAACGAAGCTTTAAGTGATTCTAAACAACAATTAAATCATAACGAATTCACAGAATTATATCAATCATTAAAAGAAATTGCAAAAGCTACCAATAAAAAAATTATATAAAAATTATGTCAGAAATTTTAAAAAATGACATTAAATATTTCATGGAGAGCCTTCCAGAGCTGAGAAATATCAATAAAGACATTAACGAATACTCACTAGCAGATATAAAAGCATTAGCAGATATATTTGGGGTACCCATAGACTATTGCTTTAAATATAATTTAAAACAAGAAGAAGAAAATATTAAAGAATTCAGTAAGCACATTAAAATATTAGCATTAGATGTAGATGGAGTATTAACAGATGCAGGATTGTATATAACCACCAGTGAAGATGAAATAAAAAAATTTAATGCACAGGATGGGATAGCAATACAATTTGCAATAAAAAAAGGAATAACAGTAATATTACTAAGCTCTGGACTGAGAGACGAAATAATTTCATATAGAGCAAGAATGTTGAAAATACCATTGTTTTATGTAGGTAAAGAATCTAAATGGGAAAAATTAAAGATGTTTGCAGAAGAAAATGGCATAAATCCTCAAGATGTAGCCTATATAGTCGACCCTTAAAAACGCAATAATCATTTGATTGTTAATAATTTATCAATAA
>JASEGF010000092.1 GCA_030017935.1 Bacteroidales bacterium
CACAATTTTTGCATTTATACATTTGTTGACCTTGCTGGTGGCCATTTTTTTTAATATGAATGCTTTTACAATTGGGGCATTGTGGAGAGACACTTTCAGCTTTCAGATGTTGGTAATCAACTACGTCGTTGCCTTGGAGTTTCATTTTATTGTAGAGATTATTTAGGAATTCCAAATTTAGTTGTTTACCTTGTGAGAGGTGTTCTTGAAGGTTTGAGACTATATTTTTCATATTTAAAAAATTTTGTTACAAAGATAATATATTTTAAAAATATAAGCATATAAATATTTTAAAATTTTAAATGTTTATATTTCCCCACCCTCCCCCCCCTCTGGCCCCTAATACCCCCTTTGGTTCTTCTATATTTCCCTTTTTTACTCAACATTTTTTTAATTTAAATTATTTTCAACATATTTCCCTCTTTCGGTTAATAAATTTAAGTATTAATCATTAACATCTTGAATATTTATTAAAGATTTTATGATATATTTGCAATAAAAAATGAATTTTTTGTACAGGATAAAAGAATCTATATTCCATAGGTTATCAAAGAGTTTTAGACCTACTATGCTGACTCATTTTAAGCAAGATGGCAAATTATTAAAGGATGTTAGAATAAGTAATACAACTGTTATTAATGCTAAGAAAAATCTAAAATTAGGTGATAATATATTTATTGGTCATTATAATTTCATAGAAGCTAGTAATGGAATCACTATTGAAGAAGGTTGTCAGATAACAAATTTCGTAACTATCACTACACATTCTAGTCATATTTCTATCCGTTTATATGGGTCAGAATATGTAAAAAATCATGATCTCATTGGATACATTAAAGGATCTATACATATTGGTAAATATTCATTTATAGGGCCGCATAGTGTTATTATGCCTGGCAGTAATATTGGAAAAGGGTGCATAGTATCCGCATATAGTTATGTGAAAGGTACATTCCCAGACTATGCTATCATCTCTGGCAATCCAGCAATAGTTGTGGGTGATACTAGAGAAATGGATAAAGAATTTTTAGAAAATTATCCACAATTAAAAACTTTTTATGATGCGTGGGCACAATAATGTAGCTTGCAATCTTTATAAAGAATTTTTGGATTAATATATTTGTTTTGCAATAAATATATTATGTGAAATTCAGTTTTGGATTTATTATAGATTAAAATTATTTTTTATCAGATCTACACTGTCAAGCTTTTCCCAAGGGAAAAAAGTTATCTTTTTATAATATTTTGTTTGTCCATCGACAATTCTTTTTTGGGCATCTTTATGTAGTTCACTTACTTCTATTTCTTTTTCATAAACATCTCTGCCGAAATGTCCATATGATGCAGTAGGTAGATATATAGGATTTGTCAATGCAAATTTTTTGATAATGCCATAAGGTGAAAGATCAAACATATGTAATAGTTTATCTGCTATTTCTCTATCGCTCATTGGCACTTTAGCAGTTCCATAAGTATTTACATAAAGAGAAATTGGTTGAGCTATGCCAATAGCATAAGATATTTGCAATAACATTTTATCTGCTAATCCTGCAGCTACAGCATTTTTAGCAATATAACGTAGAGCATATGTAGCAGAGCGATCTACTTTAGAAGGATCTTTACCGCTGAAAGAACCACCACCGTGAGCACCGTGTCCACCATAAGTATCTACAATGATTTTACGTCCTGTCAATCCAGTATCTCCATGAGGTCCGCCTATAGTGAATTTACCTGTTGGATTTATTAATAGTCTGATATCATTTTGATCAAAAAGTTTTCTAACTTCTTCTGGTACTACATGAGATGCTTTTACTCTTGGGATGAGATATTGTCTAATGTCTTGTTCTATAGATTTTTGCATCTCTTCGGAGGTTTCCCAGATATCATCATGTTGAGTAGATATTACTATAGTATTTATTTTTGAAGGAATATTATTATCGTCATATTCTAATGTTACTTGCGATTTGCTATCTGGTCCCAAATATTGCATTACTTTTCCTTCTTTTCTGATATTAGCTAACTCTTGTAATATTATGTGTGCTATCTCAATGGACATAGGCATGTAATTTTTCATCTCATTACAAGCATAACCAAACATCATACCTTGATCACCAGCTCCTTGCTCCTCAAGTTTCTGTCTAATAACGCCTAGTCTAATATCAGGAGATTGCTCATGTAGTGTAGATATGACAGCACAAGAATTGTACTCAAAAGAATATGTACTTTTTGTATAACCTATTTTTTTAATAATTTCTCTAGCTAGCTTATGATGATCTATCCAAGCATTAGTAGTTACTTCACCAGAAATAATAACTAAACCAGTAGTTACTAATATTTCACAAGCTACTTTTGACTCTGGATCTTGCCTTAGAAATTCATCTAACAATGCATCGCTAATCTGATCTGCTATTTTATCAGGATGTCCTTCTGATACACTCTCTGAAGTAAATAAGTATGACATATTTTTAATTTTTTATTAATAATTGCAAAATTAAATATTTTTTTACTATAAAAGATGAGGGAGTTATTGGTGAGAAGTTGAGAAGTTTAAGGGTTTATAAGTTGATGGTGAGACGAGGTGACGAGGTGACTGGGAGACGTGGAGACGAGGTGATTGGGGTGACTGGGAGAATAGGTAATGAATGATAAGTGATAAATGATAAGTTGATTAGTTGATTAGTTGATAAGTGTTAGTTTAAGCAATATATTAAACTATATTTAACTATATTTAAACTAATATTTTGAGTTGTTTATAGAAAATAATAGTCTATTAAGCGAGTATATGGGAATCTGTAGTTCTTACATTTTTTACTCTAAATTTATAATCATTGTACGAAATTATATCTCTATTTTTAAAAAATTATTATTAATTTTATTTTTTTAAAAACTTAATTTTAATGAAGAGTGATAAATATACTGCTCAGCTAATCGAAGATATCGAAAAAAATATCATTAAAACCATTAATGTGGCTCAAAATAAGAAATTTTATAATATCGATGAAATAATTGATTCTTTACCAACTATTTTTGCAGAGAATCATATTCTACAGGAAGCATTTTTTCAATACGAAGATTTAAAAAATAAATTCTACCAAACGGGATTATTAGATCCCGATGATTTACTAAAGCTAAAAAATCAATTTCAAGTAATCATTGACAATATACGAGCAGGTGCATCACAGCAATCATATTTATATTCAATGATAAATCCGACACTCGATAATTCTATCCCTCATATTGTGCGTAAGCCTTTTACTAATTACCAGAATTTGTGTCATTTGAGAGGAATTATCAAAAATATTATTTATGAGGACGAAAAAATAATTTTAACTTTACAAACTATTAGTTCAGATGGACTGTTTATTGATGAGATAGTTTTGTATTTATTTGATCATAGTAAAAATAATTTATTATATCCAGATCTTACCAAATATGCACCGATACTAGAAATTGGTCAAGATATTCTCATACAAAATTGTACTTTTCTGAAAGGTAATGAATATTATTCTACTGCTGATACACTAATAGTTTTATATCCAGACTATATCGTAGATGTGAGGGATGTAAGTGATGTACATATTTTCAATAATTCATATCCACATTTTATCAAGTTAGTTCCTATCTATTCTATCATTAGAACCTTCGTAAATATTGATAATCCTCAGAAAATACAAAGCATTCTCATTGGTAACATTTTAGGAGAAATTTTTGATGTATATATAGCTAATGATAAAGTTTCTGAATCTAATTTGCTAGAAGCCTACAAAGATTTCATTGGTAAAAATATTTTTGAATTATTATTTTGGTATAATAATTCTGAAGGTGTAAATATAGATTTTCTGATAGATATAATCAAAAAAGAATATTTATCAGGACTAGAGCTGATGTTACCAAGCATCAAAAGGGATAAAAGTTCTATATTGTATTTAGAGCCCTTTTATATCAGTCATATTTATGGATTACAAGGCAGAATGGATGCATTAGCATTTACTGAGAAAGGCAATAGTGCTAATATTTACGAGTTGAAATCTCACAAACCCAAGAATAAAAGTTATTTATATACCAAATCTCATGATGCTCAATTGATATGCTATTATTTACTATTTCGTAGCACTTATCCAGACAAAAAATTATTTTATAAAATGGCTTATCCTGGAGCAGAGGAGCATCATTTACGTAGCATTACTTTTGGTGATAATGCCGAAGAGCGTCAGCTAATGTTAATACAAGAGGTACTTTTTGCTCGTAATAATATTGTGAAAAATCATATAGATTATGCTAATGGTGATTTCTCATCACTCATTAATTGTTTACCCAAAGATTCTAATGATTCTACACCACTTACTATTTCTATTTTTAGCAAAAATGAAACCAAACTAAGTGATTCTCAAACATTTATGTATAATGACATAGAGCTGTTACATAAATCTATAAATAAAATTGCTAATAATAAATTGTTAAATGCATATTTCTGGGGCAATGTACGCTTCATCTATCGAGAACTTCTGTGCGCTAAAATAGGAAATCCTGATGTTTATGATGCTTGGGAAAGTTTAATAAAAGAATCTCAATGGGGCTATGCTAATATTTGGAAAAAATCTCTTAATAAAAAATTTAATCAGTTTGAAGTATTAGGTCCATTGACGTTTAATTCTTTTACTGATGATAATCATTTAATATTTTCATTAGATAATAAAGACGCATCTATTTCTAGACTTAGAGAAGAAGATATTATAATTTTGTATCCATATAATTCTGAAAATCATAATCCTTTAACTCAACAGTTATTGAAAGGTTATATCGTGAGAATGAATGAAAGTGAAGTAGAGCTGAGTATCGCAAATAAATATATTCCCCATAAAATATTTACTAATAAATCTAAATGGATAGCTGAGGCAGATAGATGGTTTCATAACTATAATTATGGTCTTCGCAATTTGTTTTATCTGATATTCAATGAGGATGAACATTTTGCAGATTTATTTCTAGGACTGCAAAAGCCTACCTTCGAAGATAACAATTCAAAAATTTGTCAATTAGATGGATTGGATAGCTCTCAAAATCTAGCCGTACAGCAAGCTATAAATGCTAAAAATTATTTTCTAATTCAAGGACCTCCAGGCACTGGTAAAACTGCTAAAACTCTCACTGCTATTGCCAAAAATCTATTTCTTGCTGAAGAGAAAACTCTAATCGTAGCTTATACTCGTAGAGCAGTAGATGAGATTTGTTATAATCTCGATAACCAATCTATCCCCTACATATTGCTCAATAAAGATTTAGTGAAAAATCAATTAGAATCTGCTAAAGACATAGATCAACTTAATAATATTTTGCCCGAGCTAAATAATGTTTTAAATGAAAATAAAATATTCGTTGCTACTCTATCATTCATTAATTCTCATATTACTATACTAGATGCTATCAAACCAGAAACACTAATAGTAGATGAAGCTACTCAAATATTAGAATATGAGCTGGCAGCAGTTTTGTCTAAAACAAAAAGATGGATACTCATAGGTGATGAAAATCAGTTGCCTGCTGTTGTTTTGCAAAAAGATAAATCTCAAAAAGCAGATTTATCTTTTGACTGTAAATATGTTAATTATAATCAATGTCCCTTATCAGACAGTGGAGATAAATGTTCTAATAATGTAAATGGTAAATGTAACTCTATGGATATACTAAAACAAATACACTTTGATGATTTCAGTGAACCATTGTTTACAAGATTAAAAAAGAATGCTATAAATAAAGGATGGGATGAGTGCTATTGTATGTTAAAGTATCATCATAGGATGCACGACGATATTGCTACATATGTAAACGAACTTTTTTATGATAAAAAATTAATTAGTGCTACTGAAAGACAAAAATTACCATTACCTAAAGCTTTTAAATTGCCATTTAGCATAGATCATGGCACAGAGCATATTGATAGAGTTATGTTCATTTCTACTCCGATAGATATGTCTTCATTCTATTCTCCTACAAATAAATATGAAGCCCAAATCGTCGTAGAACTTATTAAATCCTTAAAAAGTCAATTTGTTAATTATTCTATCGGGGTCATAACTCCATATAGATCGCAGATAGCATTGATTAAATCTATGCTTAATCCTCTTATTAATGACATAACTATAGACACAGTAGAGAGATATCAAGGCTCTGAACGTGATATTATCATTTACTCTTTTGCCATTAATAACATGGAATATTTAGATTTATCACAATCTATGAATGCAGAAAATAGCGTAGATAGAAAGCTGAATGTTTCTCTCACTAGGGCTAGAGAATTATTATTTTTAGTTGGTAATGTAGATATTTTGAGTTCACATCCTTTTATCAATCATATAATTAATGACTTACAAAGTAAAGGAGCAGTTATAAATAGTCAAACATTATAAAAATAGAATTATTTAATTTTGAATTCCAAAGTAATTGATGAAACCCCTTAAAGATGAAAGAACAACATTTTTTATATCCCTATACACCAAAGTTAATAATAGATAATAAAAAAGTTAAAAAAAATATATCAAATATTATAAACAAAGCTACTGAGTGGAATGTAAGGTTAAGGCCACATTATAAAACACATCAATCCGAAGTAGTGTCTTATATCATTGAACAAGCTGGCATTTCTACTATTACTACTTCATCTATTGATATGACTTATAGATATATTAATGATTACATCAATGATATATTTATGGCTATCCCAATAAATATTTATAGTTTAGATAGATTAGATTTTATTTTAAATGATGATTATTTAGAACGTTTCATAGTAAGTATAGATTCTATAGAAGCATTTAGACATTTAGTCCCGTATCTAGACAATAGAAAATTATTTTTTGCAATAGAAATAGATTGCGGGTATCATCGCAGTGGGATAGATATAGAACAGGATAATAAAATTTATGAGATTGTGGCAGAGACAATGCAAAGGAAGCTAACTGATAAATTTTATGGTATTTTTTCTCATTTTGGACAAGCATATAATTTAGTAACTGACGAGCAATTATATGAATTAAATTATGAAAATATAAGCAATTTATCAAAAGTTAAAAGATTGATAGAAAGCATGATAGATAGGTCTATAGTACTCTCCATAGGAGATACACCTTCATTGAGGATTTATAATAAAGAGCTACTGAATAATGTAGATGAGATAAGACCTGGAAATTTTGTGTTTTATGATGCTATGCAATATTTACATGGTAATTGCTCCTTAGATGAAATAGCTGCTTTTCTCTATTCACCTATTATATCTATGCATCTTGAAAGATCTGAATTAATAATACATGGCGGAGCAGTGCATTTATCTAAAGATAGTATAATAGACGAAGGTATTGTAAAATATGGTCTGGTAGGTACGTGGGATTTAGATAAAATAACATTAATACCTGGTGCTTATGTGAAAAGTTTGTCCCAAGAGCATGGAATTATTAGTATGGATAAAAAATATTTAAAAAACTTAAATATCGGAGATCATTTAGCAATAATACCTGTGCATTCCTGCTTAGCTATGGATGCTATGATTTTCAAAGATGGAGTTTTTTATTGGGAAAATACTTGAGATTTAAAAAAAGTTTGAGAAGGAGATGGGGAGACTCGGTGATGGGGAGAAGAGGTGATTAGTGATAAATGATTGGTGATAAGTGATAAGTGATAAAAGTGGGAAGTAGATGAGTTGATAAGTTTAAGCTATATTTTAAAATATATTAAACAATTATATTTGTTTGTTTTACAATAAATAATTTCCTAATACGGTTTTAATTTGAGCCAGAATTTATTTTGGAGTTATTCTTTTGATAAAAAATATATTTAACAAAATTTATTTTCTTAACGCTCATCTCAAAAATTAAAAATAATGGGAATAGAATATTTCAAAAATAGAAAATAAGTATTTAAAAAAAGCGGAGAGAGAGGGATTCGAACCCCCGGTCCGCGAAACGGACAACGGTTTTCAAGACCGCCGCATTAGACCGCTCTGCCATCTCTCCATTTGCAAAATTACATATTTTTTTGAAATAAAAAAATTTTTTATGGTTCTATAACGT
>JASEGF010000093.1 GCA_030017935.1 Bacteroidales bacterium
CGTGGGACAAGTATAGAGAGATAGTTAGTCAAAGATATGATTAACATACTGTAAAGTATAACAAAAATTTGATACTTCCTCCCTCTCCCTTCCCCTCTTAAATTCCAAGTTTATCTCAACTCCTTTCTTTGATAATATCAATTTTGAAATAAATGTTTCTACCTTTTATTTGAAAAAACTCTGATATATATTCCTATAGAAATTGTTATTTGTACTATATTTTTTTAATATTTGGATACTTTTAATAGTCAAATATCACAATTTTTGCATATTTCTAAATTATCGCCAATCAATGTTTTTTGTCTAATTGCATTTAATTCTTTTGAGCTCCATATTTGTTTTATGGTTTTATTATGCCAGGGTTCGTTGATTAATTCACCATTTTTATCTTGACAGCATATTGCTATTTGTCCATTTTGTAAAACTATTATTTCTTTCCATAATCGATAGCAAGGTTTTGGTAATGATTTGTTTAATTGTAATTTGTCATTATTGATTTTATATCTTCTATATTTTTTATTATTTGGTAAATAATCTATAGCGTCATCTTCTAATTGTGCATTTTTTATCCTTATAGTAACATCCAATTTTTTCATCATTTTTTTAAATTGGTTTATTTCTGATTCATTATGTTTGAAAACAACATATTGTATAATTATTTTTGGATTTTTTTTATTTAATTTTTTTTTAGACTCTAGTAAATTGTTTATTGCTTCAAAGACAAAATTAATTTTGCCATTAATTCGGTATTTTTCATAAGTCTTTTGAGATATTCCATCCATAGAAATGATAATTCTATTTATTCCACTTTCTACTAATGCTGTAGCCATTTCGTTATTAATATTCTGTGCATTAGTAGATATTTCTACGAAGTAGTTATTTGCACGTAAATATTTTATTTTTTCTATTATTGTTTTATCTAATAATGGCTCGCCTTGGAAATATAATGTTATCCAGTAGATAGATTTTGGTAATTTAGTGATAATTTGCTGAAAATCTGTGAATGTCATTATTGCTGCAGGTCTATCAATATTCCCTTGTCCTCGATCGCAAAATAAGCATGATAGATTACATTTGCTGCTTGTCTCTATGTGAATAGCTAGTGGTAGATTATAAACTTTTATTTTTTGAAATATTTTTGAAAATAAATATGAATAAGCAAATAATAGCATATTTACGTTTCTCATAATCACAAGTTTAGTGCTAGCAAACATTTTAGCAATGATTGAATTTGTAATTGATTTTTATTAGTTATCTACTTTATCGTTATTATTTTTTTCAATAGACTTTTCTATATCTGAAGTTATTTTTTGTATTAATGGTACTCCTTGTAGTGTTTGAACTGCTATTATCCTAAGTAAAGTATATACTGGCACACTTAATATCATACCTACTATACCAAATAATTCTTCGCCAATAATTAATATTAAAAATACTTCAAATGGAGTACTTTTTACGCTCCTAGCATATATATTAGGTTGTAGAATGAAATTATCTAAAGCTTTTATTGATTCAAAGCCAACAATTGTTATTAAAATTGTCCAAATTAGTTGTGTACCTGCTCCAGCTGTTAGTGTAGATACTATTCCTAATAATATTGCTATTATAAGTGCTATTAATGGACCAAAATAGGGTATAATGTTGAATAACCCAGCAAAAAATGCTATTAATATTGCATAATCGTAACCTATCAATGTGAAAACCAAGAATATTAATACGAAAACTATGATTTGATCAATTAAGATTCCTAAAAAATATCTAGACAATAATACTCGTGTATCATTAATGATATTATCTATAATAGCATGATAACGTTCTGCAAATAATGATTTTACTAATGATGGAAACACATTTTGATCTTTTACTATAAAAAATGAAAAGAAAATTACTGTAATGACTCCTATTATTATATCACCAAAAGAATTTATGATATTTGTGAATGTTTCTTCTATGTTAATGCTACTTTGGAATTGTGTTATGTATTTTTGTATTATTTGAATAAAACTGAAATCTTCATTAGCTATTTTGTAATATTTTAATGTGTCTTCTAGTGGTTTAAGATTTGTTTGTAATTGTAGTAATAAACTATCATAATCTATTGTCAAAAGTGAAATCAACTTTGTTATTATCGGAGGAATCACATAAGCAAAAAATACTATTATTAATCCAAAAAAAATTATCATTGATAGTAATGTAGCTATAGATGGGCTTAAATGAAATTTTTTTATTTTTATTTTTAAAAATAAATTTTTTATTGGGGAAAGTATTAGTGATATTACAAATGAGCTCAGTAAATAGATTAAAACTCTAGGTAGTAATATAAATATTAATGCTATTACTATGAGACTTGGCAACCATACATACCATCGTTTAAATATGTTCGCCCAGAATGGCTGTCCATTGTATTTATTTGGCATAATTAATTATAAATTTGCAAATATAATAAATTCATCTAATACGATTTTATGATCAAAAGCTAATAATGGCACCTCTGAAAGGCTAAACCATTCTAACTCAGCTGCATCATCTCTAGCATGTGCTTTGTTTATTTCATATTCTTCGGGTAAAATTGCATAAAATACTACGCTAATGACTCTGGTACGTGGATCTCTTTTTGGATCACTATAAGCCTTGAATTGTTTTAAAAAATTGATATCTAATGATGTCTCTTCAAGTAGTTCTCTATGTGCAGTGTCCTCTAATCTCTCATTTTCTTCATTAAATCCACCTGGGATAGACCACATCCCCTTATATGGCTCATTCTTCCTTTTAACTAATAATACTTTATTTTTATGGATGATGATAATGTCTGTGGCGACAGCTGGTCTGGGATAATCATAACAGTATCTTTTTTTTATATGCATTTTTTTAATTTCTTGCAAATTTATATTATTTATTCAAAAAAATGATTTAATTTTACTAAAATTTTAAAACCTAATCTTATGAAAAAAATTTATTGTTTAATTATTATTGTTCTTTTGGCTTTTTATTTAAATGCTCAAACACCATTAACTACAGCTGTAGATTTCACTGCTACAGATGTTCATGGTACCTCACATAATCTTTTTACTTATCTAGATGCAGGTAAATATGTGCTTATTGATTTTTTTTATACAACATGTGGCACTTGTCAATCTACGGCACCTCAAGTTAATGCTTCTTATATTTATTTTGGGTGTAATCAAGGGGATGTTATATTTTTAGGCATAGATAAGGGGGATTCAGATGCTGAGGTTATAAACTTTGATACACAATATGGCATAGATTTTCCTACTATTAGTGGTGATAAGGGAGGAACTACTATATGTAATAATTTTGGAATTACTGCTTATCCTACCTATATATTAATAGCTCCTAATAGAGATATAGTCGTACAAGATATATGGCCATTTTCAACTGCTATTTGTAATTCTACTCTCGAGAGTTATGGCATTCAATCTATGCCTTGCCAAACATCTATAAATGATCTGTTAGCAAAAACAATTGCTATTTATCCTATCCCTGCTCAGGCAGATTTATTCATTGATATTAGAAATAGCAAACTTAATAGTCCTATTTTATCAATTTATGATGTTACTGGACAAATTATTTATTTAGAAAATTTGAAAACAAATAATGCTGTACATACTATTAATACATCTTTATTAGATAATGGTTCTTATATTTTACAAATTGTAGATAATGCAGAGGTGATTTATAGAAAATTAATATCAATAGTTCATTGATAAATATATTAAACGAAAAAGGGACTTATTTGATAAGTCCCTTTTTTATATTCACATTTTTTTGAATTAGTCGTCTCTTAAAGACACTATAAGCATTTGTTTGTTAATAACTTATAGATAATTTTTTACTCAAAATATTGCAATGTTTTGTAACTTTGTAGCATAAAACTTGCAAATTTTGGAGAAGCTTTTTTTATTTTTTTTTTATAAAATATTTAAATTGACTTTTTAAGGGATGTTTATTTAATTTATAATAATAAGCACTATTTAACAATTTTTTTATAGTTTGCAATATTTTTCTGATTATTAAAAAAAAAATGATATAAATTTGTAATAATTTTATTATATAAAAAAGTACATACTATGAAAAAGGTTTTTACAATTTTAATTTTATTACTTCCATTGATTACAAATGCTCAGAATACTGATTTTTTGAACACATTATTTTGTTATGAAATCACGGTGGATGGAATAGCTGATCGGAATAAAGCTGATTATTTAATCAGATCATTGGAAAAGCAAAATTTAATAATCTTTGGTGCATATTCAGTAGATCGCCAAAAAGGATATTTATTATTATCAGATAAATATCAACTATCAAATATTACCACTTTTATAAATTATGGATTAAATGATTATAAATTAATAGAATATAATGAAGTACCATTAACGGAGGACTTATTTTTAGAAATATATGAAATGAGAAATGAAGTTAATTCTTATGATAAAAGTAAAAAAGCCCCAGAATATATTCAACTAGGCCCAAACAATGAACTATCAACTAAATTATATGATATTGCTAAAATGATATGGTCTCAAAAATATCAAAAGGAGCAAAAGATAAATGGCAAAATGGATTTTGCTAATAAAGGAAGGCTAAATGAATATTATAGAGCAATATTTGAATTAGATAAGCAAGTAAATGCACAAATGTTAGAAGAAATACATAATGCTTTAAAAGATAGTGAAAAGATAACTGATGTGAATAGATGTGGAGATGGGTGCTTCGAGATATATTCATATGAGGAGATATATCCAGAGTATGTAGAGGATATAATATTGCAATATGGAGTTAATATAAGTGAAAGAAGTCTAACAGAGAAAAAATAATTTTATGAGAAATATTTATAAATTTTTGCTATTTATTCTATTAAATACAATTGTAATTATAGCAAATGCCCAGGGTACCTGTGCTACAGCCATTACATTAACGCCAGGCACTCAACAGTGTGGTACTAATAGCTATGTGGGTTCCTTCCCAGATGATAATTCTGCACCTAATAATCCATGTGATAATTATTATAATGATGGAGAATATTGGTTTAAGTATGTAGGTACTGGTAAACCATTAAAACTTACTGTGAGTGGTCTATCAGATACTTATTCTGGTATTTATGTGTTGAGTGCATGTCCAGCTTCTTCACCTACCTGCCTCGCATCTCATAGCAATAGTTCATCAACAGCTAATTATTCGGTAACTACGCCAGTTCTTACAACTGGAGTTACATATTATATTGTTATAGCCAATTGGTCTTCGCCGTATTCTACTAATTTTTGTTTAGATGCAGTAGAAATTCCAACATATAATATGACTAATGGAGGTAATATATCCAGTTGTGCTGGCATATTTATGGATCCTGAGGGAACTGCTAACTATGCAGATCATAATGGCACATGGACGATGACATTTTGTTCTAATAATGGACAAGCTTTGCAATTTAATTTTACACAATTTGAAACAAAAGAAACAAATGATAATTTGACAATATATGATGGTCCAAATACAAGTTCACCTTCACTTGGAACATATAGTACAACTAATAGTCCGGGTACAATAACTTCAAGTGGTACTTGTCTTACCTTTGCATGGACAACAGATAATAATCAAGCTGGTACTCCTGGATGGACAGCTAATTTTAGTTGTGTACCATTACCACCAGCAAATAATGAATGTAGTAATGCAACAGAATTAACAATAAATTCGCCGACAAGCTGTAATATAGTTACTCATGGGACCACACAAAGTGCTACTGCATCTTCGCAAACAATAAGCCCATGTTATGGCACAGCTGATGATGATGTATGGTATACTTTCATTGCTTCAAGTACTACATTAGATTTGAGTTTATTAAATATTACGGGATCATCCACAGATATGTATTTTGCAGTTTATAGTGGGAATAATTGCAGTAGTTTAACAAATATTTTATGTTCAGATCCTAACAGTGCCAGATTAACTGGACTAACAATAGGTAGTAGATATTATGTGAGAGTATATACATATTCCAGTGGATACTATGCTAATTTTGATATATGTTTATCTGTTCCACCACCACCACCAGCAAATGATGAATGTAGTGATGCCATTCATCTTAGCGTCAATCCAGACCAGAATTGTGGAACTGTTGTTCACGGATCAGTAAGTGATGCTACTGCATCTTCGCAAACAAATCCTTGCTATGGTACAGCTGATGATGATATATGGTATTCATTTGTGGCTACTTCTAATAGGCATGACATATCATTGCTTAATATTACAGGTTCTACTACTGATATGTATATAGCAGTTTATGGAGGTAGTTGTGGATCTTTAACAAATATATTATGTAGTGATACAGAATCTGCTGTTATTGATGGACTAACGCCAGGTATGACCTATTATGTAAGGATTTATACTTATACATCTACATCAGGACAAACATCATCTTTTGATATTTGTGTAGGTACACCACCACCACCAGACCCTGGAGATCTATGTTCTATGTCTTTGCCATTTTGTTCAGATTCTACATATAATTTCCCTGCAGGTGTCAATAGTGGAACTGGTCAAACGGGACCAGATTATTGCTGCTTGTATTCCACTCCTAATCCAGTATGGTATTTTTTGCGTGTAGAGCAGCCTGGTGATATAGAACTTGATATCCATAGTGATCCTCAAAAAGATCTAGATTTTATTTGCTGGGGACCTTTTACTGACATTGATGATCCTTGTATGTATCCAACGACATATTTAACTAATAGTGGGGGGTGTTCTAGTCATCATGCTCCTGGTCCTGGTGGGGGTTATCCATCAGGGAATACAGTAGATTGTAGTTATGATGCTTCTTATCAAGAATGGTGCTACATACCAAATGCCCAAGTGGGTGAGTTCTATATATTACTTATAACAAATTATTCTAATCAACCTACAAATATTATTTTTGAACAAATATCTGGTAGTGGAGCTACAGATTGTAATGTGGTTACATGTAATATGTCTAGTATTACAGCCACTCCAACAGCTTGTAATCCATCTACTAATTTCTATTCCCTATCTGGTACGATTACTTTTACAGATCCCCCTACTTCTGGACAATTAATAGTTACTGATAATAGTGGTGCTACTCAAACATTTAATCCACCTTTCATTAGTCCAATAAATTATACAATTAATAATATAAATTCTGATGGAGTTACCCATACTGTCACAGCTCAATTTACTAGCTCCCCAGCTTGTACAAATTATATTGTATATAATGCACCACCAGCATGCAATATGTGTACCCCCAATTCAGGCCCAGATATGACTGTTTGTGGGATGACTACAAATTTAGAAGCTGTCATAAATCCAGATAATGCTTCATATCATTGGTCACCTACTGCAGGTATTAGTTTTGCTGATGTTAACTCACCTACTACTTCTATTACAGCTACAGCTCCAGGAGTGTATACACTTACATGGAATGTTACTTCTACATATGGTGTCACTTGTACTGATCAAGTAACTATTACTTTTGACAATCCAACGGTAACAGCAACAGCAAGTCCAACATCAATATGTAATGGACAAACCTCAGTATTAACAGCAAGTGGAGCAAACACATATAGTTGGTCAGGTGGATTGGGAACAGGAGCAAGTAAAACTGTTACACCAAGTGCAACGACGACATACACAGTAACGGGGACAAGTACAGCAGGATGTACAGGCACAGCCACAGTAAGTGTAACGGTAAATCCATTACCAACGGTAACAGCATCAGCAAGTCCATCAGCGATATGCAATGGAGCAAGTTCAGTATTAACAGCAAGTGGAGCAAATACATATAGTTGGTCAGGAGGTTTAGGAAGTGGAGCAAGTAAAACAGTAACACCAAGTACAACTACGACATATACAGTAACGGGAACAAGTACAGCGGGATGTACTGGCACAGCAACAGTAAGTGTAACGGTAAATCCATTACCAACGGTAACAGCAACAGCAAGTCCAACATCAATATGTAATGGACAAACCTCAGTAT
>JASEGF010000094.1 GCA_030017935.1 Bacteroidales bacterium
CCTTCTTTAGTAAGAGCAAATATTTTAGTTGGGTTTTTAAATATTTTTTCCATAAAAATAATTTTTTACAAATATACAAATTTTTTTAACTAAAAAACTTGATATTATTAAACAATTATTCCATCAATTCTAACTAACATTATATAATCTGGCTCATATTTCATAATTTTAATTCCATTAGTACTAGTGTCTCAATATTATTCGTATATGGCAGAAAATCAAAAAAATGTATGTGATTAATTACATAATGATTTTTTAGATACATTAAATCTTTATTTAAAGATTTGGGATTACAGGATAAGTAAGCTATTAATTTTGGTGGTGATTTTAGTATTTTTTCTATAACTTGCTCGCCCATACCAGATCTTGGAGGATTTACATATAAAGAGTAATTATTGAAAAATGTTGAATTTTCTGAAATAATATGATTAATGATTGTTTCTACATTACCTGTATAGAAATTAGTATTAAATGAATTTTTTTTAGAACATTCTATAGAAACGGGAGATTGCTCGACTCCTATTATACTCTTGAAATATCGCTTAGCATTAGCAGACATGATACCAATGCCACAATATAAATCTAATAAATTTTCATTCCTTTTTAAATAATCTATTGATATTTGTAAACTTTCAATATGAATTGAGCTAATTTGCTGCTGAAAAGCCAATGGATGATACCAATAACCCAATTCATTTCTGAGGAATATTTCACCATAGATAGGATAAAGATAACTTTTTAAAAAAACTTTATTTCCAGTAGCTGGATTCAAATGTAGATATAAATTAGGGAAATCTCTTTCAGTGAATATATTTTTAGCTAATTCAATATATTGAGGTAGTTTATTATAGTGATCTTTTATCACAAGCACGATGGCATCATCATTAAATAAAATAGATTTTAAAGGAAACTTATCAAAATGTGGTAAAGAATATTTAGTGATTTCAATTAACTCATTTATAGATTCTAAATGCAATGGGCAATTATTGATATTAACTACGTCATTATTTTGAATCAATCCGATTTTAGGTGGAATTATGGAAGAATCCACATGTAGAAGGGATTTTTTGCGATAGTGTAATTGATCATGTGGGTGGAGAGTAATAGATTCATTTTTATCAATTGATAATATATTAATAGCTTTATCTAACTTTTTTGACCAGATTTCTTGATGAGTACCATTAGAAAATGAACATGCATTGCATTTGTGATGTATATTACACATAATTAAAACACTCTATGCTCGCAAGTTTATAAAGCAAATATTGTGATAAAAAGAATAAAAATTAGTCAATTATAATTTTATTTTTGATTTTTTTGTAGTGCTTATTTCAAATAAAACGTGATCTTTAGCAACTTTATCCCCATTCTTGACATTTATTTTTTTTATCTTACCGTCGATAGGAGCTAATACTTTATTATTCATTTTCATCGCTTCTAAGTCGCATAGTACATCGCCTTTGTGTACTTCTTCCTTTTCTTTTACACGAATACCTTTTATAATACCAGGGATGAAGGAATATACTAAATGCAAATCTTTTTTAGTATAAGGTTTACGTTTTTTATATTTAGGAGGTATAATAGTGAAATATGTAACATCATTAATCATAAATTCTTCAAATTGCTGTGAATTTTCTTTAATATCTTGACTGATATTATTTTCTTGATTTTTCATAATAAAATATTTTAGAATGGAGGAATGCCATGTTTTTTTTCAGGCATGATAACTGTTTTATTAGTAGAAATTTGCAAAGAGTGAGCTATGTACATACGAGTATCTTTAGGATCTATAACAGCATCTATGTGACCATAGGCAGCAGCCACATAAGGATTGGCAAATTTTACTCTATATTCCTCTACTTTCTTTTTTCTCATCTCTTCTGGATTTTCTGCTTCTTGAATTTCTTTTTTGAAGATAATATTTGCAGCTCCTTCTGGTCCCATAACGGCAATTTCAGCAGTTGGCCATGCAAAGACAAAATCAGCTTGTAAATGTCGAGAGCCCATAGCTATATAACCACCACCATAAGCCTTACGTAGAATTATTGTAATTTTAGGAACAGTAGCTTCGCTATAAGCATATAATATTTTGGCACCATGTCTGATTACACCACTATGCTCTTGATCTACACCAGGTAAATATCCAGGTAAATCTACTAAAGTAATAATAGGAATATTAAAAGCATCACAAAAACGTATAAAACGAGCTGCTTTATCGCTGCTATCTACATCTAAAACACCTGCTAAATATAAAGGTTGATTAGCGACTATTCCTACAGTCATACCTTCTATTCTTGCAAATCCTACAACTACATTTGGTGCAAATAATTCTTGTACTTCAAAGAAAAAGCTCGCATCGGCTATTGCTCTGATAATATCTCTAACGTCATATGGTTCCTTTTCATCATTAGGAAATATTTTAGAAATTTTATATTCTTTGGTGTCTGGTTCCTCGGCTTCTAACATTTCTGGTTTATGTGAATTATTCCACGGAATAAAACTTAATAAAGTTTTAATTTGAGTAAAACATTCAAATTCATTATAAGCGAAAAAATGAGCATTACCACTTATAGAAGCATGAGTACGGGCACCACCTAAGTCTTCCATAGATATTTCTTCTCCCAATACAGTTTTAATAACCTCTGGTCCAGTGATAAACATTTTAGAAATACCATCAACTACAAAAACAAAATCTGTAAGAGCTGGCGAATATACAGCACCACCAGCACAAGGTCCTAAAATAACGCTAATTTGCGGTATTACTCCTGATGATATGGTATTTCTATAAAAAATTTCACCATAACCAGCTAAACTATTGACACCTTCTTGGATACGAGCTCCTCCAGAATCATTAATACCTATCAAAGGAACTTTCATCTTAAGAGCATGATCCATAATTTTAGTAATTTTTTTAGCATGCATATATCCTAGAGAGCCACCAGCAACAGTGAAATCTTGAGCATAGATACACACTGGATGACCATCTACAGTTCCAGTACCTGTAACTACACCATCACCAGGTAAATATTTTTTGTCCATATCAAAATCTTTACCTGCATGCTCTACAAATAAATCATATTCATGAAAAGAATCCTGATCAAGAATAGCTAATATTCGCTCGCGTGCGGTGAGTTTGCCCATAGATACTTGCTTCTCTATAGCACTCATACCGCCACCTTGTTGAGCATTTTGCATTCGCTTTTTTAATTCTCGTGTCTTTTGCCTTAATGACATAATTCTAATTTTTTTGTTTTAATTGAACTGCAAATATAAATTTATTTTTTAAATTGTGATTAATTCATTTTTTTAGCAGAAATATATTTTTAAAAAAATAATGTAAAAATACTTTTAACTAGTAAAGCCACACCATAAGCTATGATTGTAGGATAAATAGCTGCGAATATTGACCACCACCAAGATCCAGTTTCTTTTTTAATAGATGACAATGTAGCTATACATGGACAATAAAGTAATGCAAAAAATAATAAACCCGCTGCTGCTGGAGGTGATAGTAACTGAGCAATAGAACCTTTTGTGGGCAAGACTATAGATAAGGTGGATACAATAAGCTCTTTAGCTACTGTACCAGTAATAAGTGCAGATATTATATGCCAATCATACCCCAATGGTTTAAATATAGGTTCTAATACTGTGCTTATTTTAGCTAAATATGAATTAGAAATTCTTTCATGATTTAATTGATTTTCTAAAGAATCTAATAAAATAGTATTAGCTGGAGTATCAGTAATATTGGTTATCTGATTTTCTATTGCTTTTATATTATCACTTTTCATAGGGAAGTGAGATAAAAACCAAATTGCAATGGATGCTATAAAAATAGTTGTACCGATTTTTTTTAAATACATAGATGCTCTAAACCACATATGTTTGGCAATAGCATTAAATGTGGGCATCCTATATGGTGGTAGTTCCATTACAAATGGAGAAGCCTCTTTAGCAAATAAAAATTTTCGAAACAAAATAGCTACAACAGCAGCTATTAATACTCCTGTTAAATATAATATAAATGGCATATATGCCAGTGAATTTGGGAAAAATGTATTAATAATTAACACATAAATCGCCAATCTAGCATTACATGAAAAAAATGGATTTATCAATATTGTTATTTTCCTATCTGATGGATTCTCTAAAATTCTAGAGGATATTATCGCAGGCACATTGCATCCAAAACCCATTATCATAGGTATAAATGATTTGCCATGAAGTCCTATACGATGCATCAATTTATCCATCAAAAAAGCCACTCTACTCAGATAGCCTGTATCCTCCATGAAAGCAATAAATAAAAATAAAATGACAATATTTGGTAAAAATATTAATACACTTCCTACACCTGTGATGATACCATCTATTAATAAATCTTTAAAAATTGATGTGGGCAAAAGTCCAGATAAAAATACTTTAATCCAATCTATTCCTAAACTCATCCAATTTTGCAAAAAACTACCCAAATAAAATGTAGAAAAAAACATGATATACAAAAAAGCAAGGAAAATAGGTATTCCCCAAATTTTGTGTGTTAATATTCTATCTAGTTTATCTATACCTTTATCAGAGTCATCTTGTGAATATGTTAATGTCTCTTTCAGTGCACCTTTTATGAAACCATATCTAATATCGGTAAACAGAAATTCAGATGGTTGATTATATTGTTTTTCGATACTTTCTATACATTTATCTACTATATGTTTCAAAGAGACATACTCATTTCGCTTTATTAGACGAAGAAATTCTGGATCTTTTTCTAACAATTTAATAGCCACGAAGCGTGTAGATATAGCAGATTTAGTGAAATTCGTTTTAGCAATTTCATTTTCAATTTTATCTATACAATTTTCTATAGGAAGAGGAAAATGAACGACACTTTTAACAGTTAATTTAGCTTCATATCTATCTATTACGGCATCCAATAGTACATCGATGCCTTTATTTTTAATACCTATTGTGGGAATAATAGGTATCTTAAGCATCTCACTAAGTGTATCTACGTTTAATTTGGCAGATTTTTTAGATAATTCATCGAACATATTGAGAGCTATCACCATAGGATAATCTAGTTCCATTAGTTGAGTAGTTAGTAACATATTACGTTCTATGTTGGTAGCATCTATCACATTAATAATAACATCGGGCATTTTTTGAAGTAAATAACGACGTACATAAGCCTCCTCGGGTGAAAAGACTTGTAGTGAATATGTACCAGGTAAATCTACTAAAGTGATTTTGTAATCTCTATATTCTATAATGCCAGTTTTAGCATCAACAGTTACACCAGCATAATTCCCCACGTGCTCATGTGCACGACTAGCAAAATTAAAAATAGTGGTTTTCCCAGAATTAGGATTACCTATAAGAGCCACTTCAATATTTTTACTTTTTTTTGTGATTAGATGCTTAACATTTGTTGAGAAAGTATCAACATTTTCTAACTCATGCAATTCTTCTTCTGTAGTGATTTCAATATTCATTGCTTCACTTCGTCTAAGAGAGACTTTAGATCCCATCACTTGAAACAGCAATGGGTCATTTAATGGTGCTTTATGCAATAGAGTAACTTTTTCATTAGTTTTAAATCCCATCTCCATTAATCTATGACGAAAAGTCTCATTGCCCCTAATCTTTACTATATAGCCACTCTGTCCAATATCTAAATCATTTAAGGTCATTTATAAAATTTAAATATATTGCAAAATTAATGAATAAAGATCTACAATAATATTAAGCTGATAAATATAAATACATTAAACAGAAAGTAACCTTTTCTGCAATAAAATCATTATTTTACTGTATACGATATTTGTTTAAAATAATGTTCAATTACAAAAAAATTACAACATAAATTTTTGCAATTCATTAATTGTTTTGTGTGCAGAAATGTGCAATATACCTACACCGCCACGTTGTGTCCATTCTTCAATATTTTTTTTCATATCATCGATAAGGAGATGATCATTAGCACTGAAATTTTGCTTTTCTTTTCTAGTAGTTAAATGATATTGTATATCTAGTCCTAGCTCTTTTTTAATCCATTGTTCCTTGCATTCAATAGCTATTTTTGCCATAGATATAGGCACAGATGAAAGAATAATGGGATTATATGGACTTATATACTGCCACAATTCCTTTCCATCACTTTTCCATTGAATACCACACCAAAAGTCCTTTGCACGACTAGTGATAGAAGCCCAAAAAGACGAATAACCATAAGCATTAATAAATTCTTTAGGATGTTTACCAAATAATTCTATAAATCTACCATCAAAATCAGTTAGCACTCCATCGAGATCACAAAATATTTTCATTATTTTTTCTTATTTTAATTTGACGCCAAAGCACTATTATAGCAGATAATAAAATTACTACTGAAAAGATAGCCACATATTTAGGATTTATATTATACAAAATTCCCATCAACCAGCTACCAATAAACCACGTAATACCGTAAAAAGTATAATAAATACCTAATATTCTTCCTCTATAATTTACCTCTACATTATCTGCTATATATGCTAAAGCTATACTTTCCATAGCACCTAATAGTACACCCCACAAAATTAACCCAATTACTATACTTGTTATATTAGTAGTCAAGAAAACCAATGGAGCAAAAGATAAACCAATAATAGCTGCTATCCATAGCGTAATTGCACCTTTTTTATCGTATAAATTGCCAAAAATGAATGCTGCCAGTCCATCTACTCCCATCACCATCATATATAACAAAGTAATATATTTGATATCTATCACTTTATTGGTTTCAATATGAAATGCCATCAGAGGGAAATCAGCCATTCCTACAGCTAATAAACCTATAGCGATGATATATAATAAAATAGGTTTTATTTTTTTGAGTTCTAATTTTTGTGTAGGAGCATTAACATCAGAATCTGTTAATTCAAATTCTTCTGCTTTAGGGAAAATAGCTTTAGAGATAGTTAAAACTATAAGTGTGAGTATAGCTGGGATAGCTAAGCTAGCAAATGCCCATTGATATTGAGCATATGTGCCAGCAGACTCTTTCCATTGCATAATGAAAAATAAAAGTAAAGGCCCTAGCATAGCTCCTATTTGATCTAAAACTTCTACCAAACCAAAACCTTTTCCAGTACCTACACGTTTAGCAGCAAAAGATACCAATGTGGTTTTAGCTGGAGCTCTTACTGCCTTGCCTAATCTCTCACAAACTATTAAAATAGCAGCCCATATCCATCCATTTGGAGGTACTACAGCTAGCAGTGGAATAGCAATTAAATTAATAGAATAACCAAGAATGGTAAAAAGCCAATATTTCTTAGTTTTATCTACTACAAAACCAAATAACAACCTAACTGTATAGCCTATAAATTCTCCCAATCCAGAAACGAAACCAACAGCAGAGGCACTAGCTCCTAAAAATAATAAATATGGACCTATTAAGCTACGTGCACTTTCGTAAGTCATATCTGCTAAAAGACTCACAATACCCATTAATAACAGAAAGGTAAAAGCTTGTTTTTTTAATTTTTTATCTGTCATTTGCATATTTATTGTTTTTTTGCAAATTTATTATGTTTTCTCTTATTATCTATTATCTTAATGCTTAATTCGATATTGTTTTTTTAATTTTTTATCTGACATTTTCATTGTTTAAAAAAGTTTTAATATAAAATTCAGAATTTGATAACGAAGTTAAGGTCCATTTACATAAAATTTTGTAATACTCCTCATTAGAAAGTTTAAGTAATTTATTTGATTTTCTCATCCGTTGTGTAATAGTAAATAACGAAATACCTACTGCTACTGACACATTTAAGCTTTCAGCAAAACCATACATAGGGATATACAAAAATTTATCTGCTAAAGAAATAGCCTCATCTGATAAACCTTCTCTTTCTACACCAAACATTACA
>JASEGF010000095.1 GCA_030017935.1 Bacteroidales bacterium
GTACAATTTATTGATCAATCATATTTTATAAATCCAGGACTAGTAACAAATTGGCATTGGGATTTCGGTGATGGGACTACTAGTAATTTACAAAATCCACTTCATAATTTTCTATCAGATAATACATATAATGTTACTTTAATTGTTACTGATTCTTCAGGGTGTAATGATACGGTTATACAATCTGTTTATGTAAATAATTTACCTAATGCTTCATTTTCTATTTCATCATTAAATATTTGTTCAGGTTCTATTGTTTCACTAAATAATACAAGTACTGGTCAGGGACTTAACTATCACTGGGATTTTGGAGATGGGGATGTATCTTTAATAGCTAATCCATCACATACTTACATATACAATGGCTCGGGTTATAACACTCATTCTATTCAATTGATTGTAACTGATAGTAATGGATGTGGAGATACAGCTACACAGACTATTAATGTTCATTCATTACCTGAGGCTGATTTTACAGTTGGTACATCATGTTTAGGTACGCCAACTAATTTCATCTCAACTTCAACGACTACTAGTGGAACAATAAATAATTGGAACTGGGATTTTGGTGATGGTATAGGAACTGCAAGTGGACAAAATGTTAGTTATCTATATAACAATCCAGGGACATATAATGTTACTCTTATAATAACAACCAATTATGGATGTACTGATACTATTATTCACCCTGTACATGTAAATATATTACCAACAGCTTCATTCACTTTTAATCCAAATAATGCATGTTCTGGCTCTAATATTAGTTTTAATAATACCAGCACAGGCAGTGGCTTAACCTATTTATGGAATTTTGGTGATGGTAATACTTCTACTGCAGCAAATCCATCTCATATTTTTTATTCAAAAGGTTGTGGATCTTATAATTTTCCTGTTAGCCTTACTGTAACTGATGTTAATGGATGTACAGATAACATTTTAATGAATGTTAATATATTGCAGGAACCGGATGTTTTGTTTGTCGAAAATAACGGCTTCAGATTTTGTCATACTGATACAAGTTTTATTTCTGATACAGCAATAGTTTATAATTATTCTGCTGATATCTCTTGTATATCTTCATATAGTGTGGATTGGGGGGATGGTTCTCCTGTAGAAATTATTTCTTTACCGTTTGATAATTTACATCCTATTCAACATATTTATAATTCTCTTGGCTATTATATTGTTACTTACACAGCTACAGGAAATAATGGTTGTACAGCCGTTTTTCATGATACTGCAGCTGTCGAAAGTAATCCAGTGGCAAGTATCATTGGCCCTTCTACTGGTACCAATATAGGTTGTGAACCATTAGAAGTTTGTGTTACTAATATGAGTCAAAATATTTCTCCTACTACTATTATGCAAATAAATTGGGATGATGGAACTACAGAAATATTATCACCTACCACTATAGGCGATACCATTTGTCATGTGTATCATTTAAGTGGATGTAATAATGGAGTAATGGACAATTATGCAATAACTATAACAGCTAGTAATGCTTGTGATTATTCAAGTGTATCATGGTCACCTGTTAGAATTTATGGGCCACCACAAGCTAGTTTTACTGTTAATAGTACTAATGCATGTGTAGGTCAATCAATAATTATTACTAATACATCTATACCTAATAGTTGCGCTTCCAGTACCTTTACATCTTATTTTTGGGATTTCGGTGATGGTACTACTTATGGACCTACAATGGTTAATTGGAATTTAAATCCACAACAAACAATAAATCATACCTATTCTGACACAGGTCATTATGTTATTACTTTAACAGCAACTAACAATTCAACCAATGGTTGTGGAAGTACTTCATATAATACTACTATAAATATTGGTGATACTTATGCAGAATTTATAGCTGACACAGTTTGCTATGGAAATCCAACTCATTTTACTGATTTATCCTGGACAAACATTGGTACTATTACATCATGGTATTGGAATTTCGGGGATGGATATACTAGTACTTCTCAAAATCCTTCTCATTCTTTTAATAGTGCTGGTAACTATAACGTGTGCTTAACTGCTACTTCTAATTATGGCTGTTCTAATACAATATGTCATCAAGTGCAAGTAGATACTTTGCCTTATGTTAATTTTTCTAATACTACGGCTTGCCTTCATGATACTACTTTTTTCACAAATTTATCTCATGGCTATAGTGCAGCCATTATAAGTAACCAATGGAATTTCGGTGATGGCACTACATCTACTGATATTAATCCTACTCATGTGTACACTAGTGCAGGTTCATTCAATGTTACTTTAACTGTAACTGATGTTAATGGCTGCAGTAATAGTACTGTACATCCCGTTACTGTATATCCTTTACCTATAGCCAATTTTACTGCTACTGATGTATGTTTGGGAAACATCTCAAACTTTTCATCCACTGCTACTACTAGCAGTGGCAGTATTGTTAGCTATCAATGGGACTTCGGAGATGGTTCTCCTATGGGCAGTGGACATAATGTAACTCATCTTTATGGTGATACGGGGACTTATTACGTAACCCATATCGTTTCAACTAATAATGGTTGCATAGATTCTATTGTTTTACCTGTTAGAGTTAATGCTAATCCTTTAGCTGATTTCTCTGCTGATACCACTTGTGCTGGTACGGCTACTATATTTATTGATCTATCTGATCCTATTGATGGCACTTTAAATTATTGGAATTGGAACTTCGGGGATGGATATACTAGTAATGCTCAAAACCCTACACATATTTATGCATCTGGAGGTAATTATAATGTTCAGCTTATAGTTAGAAATATTTATGGTTGTACAGATACCATTAATAAAAACATAATAGTAAAGCCTACTCCTACAACTAATTTTAGCTTTAATAATGCATGTTTCGGTACATCAAATAATTTTTATGATGCTTCAAGTCATAATGCAACTAGTATAGTAAGTTGGCAATGGGATTTCGGTGATAGTTCAATATCAAATATTCAAAATCCATCTCATTCATATTCTAATTATGGTATATATAATGTTTCATTAATTGTTGAAAATGATCTAGGGTGTTTCGATACAATGTATCAAAACGTGGAAGTATATGCTAATCCTATTGCTGATTTTGTAGCAAGTGTAGCTTGTATAGGGTTTCCTACATCATTTCAAGATTTATCTACACCTTTAGGAGGGACTATTACGAATTGGCAATGGGATTTTGGAGATGGCGTAGGTACTTCTAACATACAAAATCCTAGTTGGACATTTTTATCTGGCACTCCACCATATTCAGTTAGTTTGATAATATCAGATATTCATGGCTGTGTAGATAGCATTACTCACAGTATTAATTTATATCCTCAACCGACTGCATTATTTACTGTAAATAATGTTTGTTCAAAAGATACAGCTCATTTTATAGATCAATCTTTTAGTTCAAATGGTTCTATTGTTGCATGGAATTGGAATTTTGGAGATGGTATAGGTACTAGTAATCTACAAAATCCTAATTATATTTACTCTCAAGTATTTTCTATAACCACGTTTAATCCATTTTTAATAGTAACTGATAGCAATGGATGTACTGATACTATAAGTAATTCCGTAACAATATTTCCTCAACCAATAGCAGATTTTATAGCAGATACAGTTTGTTCTGGTAATTACACTCATTTCACAGATGCTTCTTCAACAGTAGCTGGTTCATTAATTTCTTGGCAATGGGATTTCGGTGATGGTATTGGTACAAGCAATATACAAAATCCTTCGTATTTATATAATCCTGTTAATAATATTACCAATTTTAATGTAACTTTAATAACTACTAATAATAATGGATGTAAGGATACTACTAGTAGAACTATTATTGTCAATCCACTACCTAAGCCCAATTTTACTGCTAATGCAGTTTGTTCAGGTGATATAACAATGTTTACAGATTTATCATATAGTAATGGAGGTCCTTTAACACAATGGAATTGGAATTTTGGAGATGGAATAGGAAATTCAAATATTCAAAATCCTAGTTATACATATGCTCCAGCTTACTCTATAACAAATTTTAATGTATCTTTAAATGTTACAGATATAAATGCATGCACCAATGACACTACAATATCAATAATAATTAATCCTCTTCCAATTGCTGAATTTTCAGCTAATCCTACCTGTTCTGGGTATCAATCAATATTTAATGATTTATCTACAAGTAATGGCGGAAATATCACAGAATGGCATTGGGATTTCGGTGATGGTACTGGTACTAGCGACCAACCAAATCCAACATATTTATATCCTGCTACATCAACAATTGATTATTATACAATAACTTTAGAAGTTAAAGATATTAATGGTTGCATAGATACAGTTTCACATCAAACAATGATTATTCCTTCTCCAAATGCTAATTTTATAAGTGATACTATATGCTCAGGAAATCTAGCAAATTTCATCGATAATTCTACAACTATAGGTGGTACAATAACAGAATGGGATTGGAACTTTGGTGATGGTATAGGAATTAGTAACCAACAAAATCCATCTTATTTATATCAATCAGTTACTAATACAACTAATTATAATGTAGAACTTATAATTACCAATTCTTATGGTTGTAAAGATACAAATAATAATATTGCTACGGTTTATCCTTTGCCAATTGCCAATTTTAATAATAACATAGCTTGTTTTGGTAATCCTACTGAATTTATTGATTTAAGTACTAGTAATGGAGGTAATTTAAATTCATGGCATTGGGATTTTGGTGATGGCAACAGTTCTAATCAACAAAATCCCCAACATACATATTCAAATTTTGGTTATTTCCCTGTTAATCTTACAGTTACAGATATTAATTCATGCGTTAATGATACAACTAAAACAATAGTTGTGGATTCTTTGCCAATACCATCATTTACTTGGACAGCAACTTGCACACAAGGGATTATTAATTTTACAAATACATCTAATGGTAATGGTAGTAATATTATTTCTTATTTGTGGGATTTTGATGATGGTTTTGCATCTAATGTAGAAAATCCAATACATTATTATTTTAATAATGGAAATTATAATGTTAGTTTGATGGTAACTAATGATAGAGGTTGCTCTGATTCTATAAATATTACAGTTAACGTAAATGAAGGGTTAAATCTTGACTTTTATGCTTCTGATGTATGTTTTGGTGAGTCAATGTATTTTTATTATAATTTAATAAATCCAATTGTCCAACCTGAAATATGGTTATGGAGTTTCGGTGATGGGACATATTCTACTGACCCTCAACCAGTACATATTTATCAACAGCCAGGAACATATAATGTTTTATTAACAGTAACTGATAATATGGGATGTGATCTTACAATCACCCATCAAGTAACAGTTTATGTTAGTCCATTAGCTAATTTTATTGCAAATATAACTCAAATTGGTAGTCCTACAATATTTTCTGATATGTCTACTACTGCCAATGGTAATTTAATTTCATGGGATTGGGATTTCGGTGATGGAAATTCATCAAATCAACAAAATCCGCAACATTTTTATGACAATGCTGGGAATTATTTGGTAACACTAATAGTTATCAATAATTTCGGATGTAGCGATACATTTAGTTTAAATGTATTAGTAACGGAAGTAATAAATGTAGACTTTACTATAAACCCTAATCCAGTATGTATTAATCAACCTGTTCACTTTACAGATATTTCTACTACAGGAAGTGGTAATTTTATATCTTGGTATTGGAATTTTGGCGATGGTTATATATCTACTTCACAACATCCTATTCATAGTTATTTAAATCCAGGTACATATAATGTGAGCTTAATAGCAACATCTTCATTGAATTTATCAGATACAGCTATACATCCATTAGTTGTTGTTGATGCTCCAATAGCTAATTTTACTTATGAACCTTTAAATCCTATATTATCAGAAAATATTTATTTTACAGATTTATCTATTGGTGCTACTCAATGGCATTGGTATTTCGGTGATGATAAATATTCGTATATTCCTAATCCTGTTCACACATATTATAATTTAGGATTATATGATGTATCTCTTACAGTTACTAATGAATATGGTTGTAAAGATACTGCTTATCAAACTGTGATACCATATGATAACGAAATGATTTATTTCCCTAATGCAATTCATATAAATGGTGATGGTATAAATGATGTTTTCAATGTTATCGGTACAGGATGGAGTTCTGAAAATTTTGAATTACGTATTTTTAATCGATGGGGTGAACAAATATATTTCACTACAGATATAAATGCAGGATGGGATGGCATTGATAATCGTACTGGAGATAAAGTTCAAATTGGTGTTTATATTTGGAAAGTTCAAATAATGGATTTCGCCAATAATGTAAAAAAATATATTGGTTATGTATCAGTTATATTATGATTTATATTAGTATTGTTGACCTTGTTCTCCGATAAAAAATTTTTAAGAAAAGGAGTTAAAAAACTTTCTTAATATATAGTATTTTTGTTTAAATAACTCAATATTATATATTATGAGCAAAAGTAGTCATTTTTTTGGACAATCTGTTTTCGGACAGCCGAATTAAAGATGTAATAAACAAGCAAATAGAGATATTTGATAGTACAACCATCAGTCTTTTTCAAGATATTTTAAAATGCGTTGGACGAAAACCCAATAATGGAAAACGCAAAGGAGGCATAAAAACACATGCCATAATAAATGTTGACGAAAAAGTTCATAAAATAGTTTGGTTCACACATTCGGCAAGACAAGACCACTTTTTGCTTGATAAATTGGAACTCAATGCTAACACGATTTATGTATTCGACAAAGGATATAATGATTATAAAACCTTTAAAAAATTTGTCGAAAATCAAACAGGATTTGTAACGCGACTTAAAGATAATGCTGTCTATGATACAGTTTTAGACAAAGAAATTGATGAAAATATTCACAGCGGTGTTTTGGAAGATAAAATAATAGAATTAGAAGTAAAAGAACAAAATCAAATTTCAAAGATAAAATTAAGAAAAATAGTCTTTTACGATAGAAAATTGAAACGTAGGTTTGAATTTTTAACAAATCTATTTGAAATGCGTCCTGATTTAGTTTCAGCCATTTACAAGTTAAGATGGCAAATCGAGACACTATTCAAACAACTCAAACAAAACTTTCCATTAAAATATTTTTTAGGAGATAATGAAAATGCTATAAAAATACAGATATATTGTGCATTAATTGCAAACTTACTAATGACAGTTATCCAAAAACAGCTAAAACGAAAATGGGCATTTTCTAATTTGGTAAGTTTTTGTAGAATACACCTTTTTAACTATATTCATCTAATGCAATTTTTAGAAATGCCTAATAAAGACTGGCTAAAATCACAAATTCAAATAGAACAACTAACTTTATTTTAGGGGGCTTACTTTTAAAAAATATCTTATTGATAATCAATATATTGGATTTTATTATTATCTATTTTTTTATCGGACAACAATGAATTTAATAAAAAAAATTTATTATTTAGAAAAATTAAAATATGGCGAGAAATATGAAGTGGGAGATTATAAATATGAAATAATAATATTTATGTTATGTTTTCTATTGGTTTATTTCTAAGCTTTATGTATTCATACCACGCACACCTATCCGACGCCGCTAAATTCAACATCCTCCCTACATCCTCTATTAATTTATTTAATAAATATTTGTGTTTCACTATATACCACATTATATAACTCTGTAAATACTTCGTAGCTACTC
>JASEGF010000096.1 GCA_030017935.1 Bacteroidales bacterium
GGCAGACTGCTAAACTTATCATCGCACGACAGATGGGCGTGGGACAAATATAGAGAAATAGTTAGTCAAAGATATGAATAACATACTGTAAAGTATAACAAAATTTGATACTTAACAACCCATTTCTCCCCCGCCTCCAACCTTAATATTTTAACTTATTTCCATCGAACTCACATTAGTATTACATTAGAAGTATTTTTACTTACCTATGTATCTATTTGTGCTAATTTAGCGTTTTCTTCGATAAATTGTCTTCGAGGTGGTACGTCTTCTCCCATCAACATTGAAAAAATTCTATCAGCTTCTGCAGCATTTTCTATAGAAACCCTATTAAGAAAACGAGTATCTGGATTCATAGTAGTTTCCCACAATTGCTCCGCATTCATTTCTCCAAGACCTTTATATCTTTGTATGTGAATATTTCTATCTCCGTAGTTTTGCTTCCATTCTGATAAGATTTTATCTCTTTGCTCATCTGACCAGCAATAAACTTTTCTATTTCCTTGACGAATTTGGTACAATGGTGGTGCAGCTACATAGATATATCCTTTTTCTATTAATTCTTTCATATATCTAAAGAAAAAAGTAAGTATTAATGTGGTAATGTGACTACCATCTACATCTGCATCGGTCATTATAATAATTTTGTGATAGCGCAATTTCTCTATATTCAATGCTTTGGGATCTTCAGGTGTACCTATAGATACGCCAAGGGCTGTATATATATTTCGAATTTCTTCACTCTCAAAAACACGGTGATCAGCAGCTTTTTCTACATTTAATATTTTGCCTCTAAGAGGTAAAATAGCCTGAAAAAGTCTATTACGACCTTGTTTAGCAGTACCACCTGCTGAATCTCCCTCCACTAGGAATATCTCGCATTTTGATGGATCAGTTTCAGAACAATCTGCTAATTTTCCTGGGAGTTGTGCAGAGTTAAAAACAGTTTTTCTGAGTACCATTTCTCTAGCTTTCCTAGCAGCATGTCTAGCCGTTGCTGCTAACACAACTTTATTAAATATTTCTCGAGTTTCTTTGGGATGTTCTTGCAGATAATATGATAAATGTTCACTCACGATTGTATCCACTATACCAGCCACTTCTGTATTTCCGAGTTTAGTTTTTGTTTGTCCCTCGAACTGTGGTTCCGGTACTTTAACGCTTAATATTGCTGTTAATCCCTCTCTGAAGTCATCTCCTGATATTTCAAATTTAACTTTATCAAAATATCCTTGTGCATCTCCATATGCTTTCATTGTTCGTGTAAGAGCTCTTCTAAACCCTGCTAGATGTGTTCCACCTTCTATGGTATTTATATTATTTACAAAAGTATGTACATTCTCGATATATGAGTCGTTATATTCAAAAGCTATTTCTACTTTTATATTATCTTTTTCACCTTCAATATATATTGGTTCAGGCATAAGAACTTGTCTAGATTCATCTAAATAATGTATGAAATCTATTAAACCATTCTCAGAGTGGTATACATTCACTATAGGATCGTCTGGATTTGATTTCTGATCTACCAGCTCTATTTTAACTCCTTTATTTAAAAATGAAAGTTCTTTTAGTCTTTTTGATAGAATATCATATTTATAATCTATAATAGGAAAGATAGTATCATCTGGCTCGAAATATATGGTAGTACCAGTCTCCATGGTTTCTCCAATAGCTTGTAACTCTGTGATAGGTTTACCAAAAGCATATGTCTGTTGCCAAATTTTACCATCACGTTTGATAGTAGCTATCATTTTTTTAGATAAAGCATTTACACATGAGACACCTACGCCATGCAAACCACCAGAAACTTTATATGTATCTTTATTAAATTTACCACCTGCATGTAATATTGTCAATACTACCTCTAATGCAGGTTTTTTTTCAACAGGATGCATATCCACAGGGATGCCTCGACCATTATCTATTACTGTAATTGAATTATTGGGATGAATAATTACTTTTATATGATCACAGTAACCAGCTAAAGCCTCATCTATAGAATTATCTAATACTTCATATACTAAATGGTGCAATCCCCTCTCTCCAGTATCTCCTATATACATTGCTGGTCTTTTGCGTACTGCTTCTAAGCCTTCTAATACTTGTATGTTATTCGCATTGTATCCATTTTCTTGAATTTTTTCATCCATAATTTTTTTGTTTATTTATTATCTTGCAAAGTTAATAATTTTATATTAAATAAGCAAATGTTTAGTCTATATTTATGTGTTTTATGTCTATATTTTTAAATCATTTAAATGAAGAAATGTAATTGATTAATTTAATAATTTTTTATACCATATTTTACTTGGTTTTTACCCTTTAATTCATTGCAAAGAAATTATTATATAAAATATTAAAAATCCTAAAACTTATCTTATTATAAATCTTTATCAATTTTTTTATAATTATCATAATTAATTTTAAGTCCATCAAAAGCTAAGATAATTTTATCACGAGGGAAATATTGGCTAGCCTCTTCGAGAAACAAATTGACCGATTTATATTCAGAGCTGAAATGGCCTATAATCAGATACTGAGCATTTAGATTATCAGCCAACTGAGCAGTCTCAGCAGCAGTCATATGTCTTTTTGATTTAGCTGCATCTATCTTTTCAGCTAAAAATGTAGATTCTGCAAATAAATAAATTGGATTTTTAATTTCCGAATAATTAATTAATTTATAAGCTGTATCACTACAATAAACATAAGAAAATGGATGTGGTGGATCTGAAGTTATTTCATTATTTTTCAATAATTTACCAGTATTTTTATCTAAATAATCTCCACCTTGTTTTATGTTTTTTATGTCATTAATGCTAGGATGATAATATTCTACAAAACTTTTTAAAATATTTCTAGGTCTTAGCTTTTCCTTAATTAAAAAACCACAAGTCGGTACAGAATGATCAAGAGGAAAAGAACAAATTACAAATTTATCTTCATCTGCAATTTTATTAAAATTATTAAAATCTAAAGGGATAAAATTAAAAGGGAAATATTTCCCAGATAACTTATCCTGAAAAATAATTTCTAAAATTGGAATTAAATTTTTATTTGCGAAGATGGTCAATGGTTTAGTCCTACCTAATAGCAGCATAGATGATAATAGACCAAATAATCCAAAAAAATGATCACCATGCAAATGAGAAATAAGAATATAATCTATATTAATTATTGAAAAACCAAAACGTTGCAATTGAATTTGTGTGCCTTCACCACAATCAATTAAAATATTTTTACCTTCAATTTTTATTATCTGTGATGGGCTAAATCGCTTATATAAAGGTAAAGAAGATCCACTACCTAAAATATTAACTTCTACCATTATTATGAAATTTTATAATTACCAAAATAATGATAATTATTATAATTTTTGTTCTACAGAGGTAGTGATATATGCTTCTATGAGATCACCCACCTTAATATCATTAAAATTTTTAATACCAATACCGCAATCTTGACCTGTAAGTACTTCTCTGACGTCATTTTGGAAGCGTTTGAGAGAAGTCATTTCGCCGTCAAATACGACTATTCCGTTTCTTATTAGTCTGACACGAGCATTTTTATCTATTTTACCATCTAAAACCATGCAGCCAGCGATATTACCCAATTTTTTAATAGAAAAAACCTGTCTAACCTCAGCAGTACCTAGAATAGTTTCTTCAATAGTAGGTTCTAGCATACCTTCTATTGCCGATTTAATTTCTTCTATAGCATCATAAATTATGGAATAAGATTTTATTTGTATTTGCTCCTGATCAGCAAGTTTGCGAATAGTTGGTGCTGGACGCACTTGGAAAGCAACAATTATGGCATTAGATGCAGCAGCTAGCAAGATATCAGATTCTGTAATGGCACCTACACCTTTATGAATAACATTTACTTGCACGTGTTCATTAGATAGTTTCAATAAAGAATCACTCAATGCTTCTACTGAGCCGTCTACATCTCCTTTTACAATTAAATTTAATTCTTTAAAGTCACCAATGGCTATCCTACGACCAATTTCATCAAGAGTAATATGTTTTTTAGCTCTAATAGATTGCTCTCTAAGTAATTGTTGACGTTTGAGAGCTTTATCTTTAGCCTCTTTTTCAGATGGCATAGCTAACAATTTATCACCAGCTTGTGGTGCACCATTAAGTCCAAGAATTAAAGCAGGTGAGCTGGGACCTGCTTCTTTTTTAGGTTGATTTCTTTCATCAAACATAGCTCTTACTTTACCATAATAAACTCCAGCTAAAACAACATCACCAATATGTAATGTACCATTATGAATTAAAATTGTAGCTACATAACCACGACCTTTTTCTAAACCAGATTCAATAACAGTTCCTATTGCAGGTCTATTAGGATTCGCTTTTAAATCCATTAAATCTGCTTGTAAGAGCACTTTTTCTAATAATTTATCAACATTTAATCCTTCTTTAGCGGATATTTCTTGGGATTGATAGTTGCCACCCCAATCTTCCACTAGAATATTCATATTTGCTAATTGTTCCTTAATTTTTTCAGGATTAGCATTAGGTTTATCTATTTTATTAATAGCAAAAATCATTGGTACACCAGCTGCACGAGCGTGATTGATAGCTTCTACAGTTTGAGGCATCACTTGTTCATCAGCAGCAATAACTATGATAGCTATATCAGTAACTTTAGCACCTCTAGCTCGCATAGCAGTAAATGCTTCATGACCAGGTGTATCTAGAAATGTGATTTTACGACCATTTTGTAAGGTTACTTCATAAGCTCCAATATGCTGTGTGATACCTCCAGCCTCTCCAGCTACTACATTAGTTTTACGTATAAAATCTAATAATTTTGTTTTACCATGATCTACGTGTCCCATTACGGTAACTACTGGATGGCGTGGTAGTAATGTTGATGGATCGTCGTCATATTCTTCTTCTTCTTTCTCATCTAAACTTATAAATTTAACTTCGTAACCAAACTCATCAGTAACGAGTACTATCGTCTCTGCATCTAAACGAGAGTTAATAGTAGTCGTCAAGCCTAAATCAAAGCATTTAGCTATAACCTCTGTAGATGACACATTCATCAAATTTGCTAATTCACTGGTAGTAATAAACTCTGTAACCTCAATAACATTTTTAACTTCATTATCAGCATTTTTAGATAATCTTTGCTCTTTTTTAAGTTTTTTATACTGAGCTGGTGTAGTTTTAGGTTTAGCCTGAGCTTTTGCTAAAGTTTCTTTAATTTTTTGTGTTATTTCTTCATCAGTTAAAACATGTTCTTCTCTTTTTCTTCTATGTTGAAAATCTTTATCTCCAAATTTTTTATTAGTTTTTTCTCGTTTTTGTGTTTGAGATTTGTTGCCACTTTTATTAGTAGAGGCTTTATCATCGTTAAGTATAAGTTTGGGTTTTTCTTTATTGGCTTGATCTGTAGTAGTAGGGGTTTTATCCCATTTTTTAAATCCTTTTTGATCAGCTTCAGCTACTTTTTTTATAGTTTTTTTCCTAGGTCTAGATGATTGTTTTTTCTCATTACCATTAGTTTTACTTTTTTTAGGATTTACCTCATCTAAATCGATTTTATATTTAACTTTTAAGTTAATTTCTTGCAAATACGGTTTATCAGATATATCAGTGGTTATTTCTTTAGCATCTTTGTTAATTTCGATGATATCTGTTTCTGGTTCGGTTTTAGTATCTAAATTTTCTGCTTGGGGAGTTTCTTGTTCTACTATTTTTTCAGTTACAAGTTCATTTTCTGTAATATTTTCAGAAGTAATTTTTAATTGTGACTCAGTTTGGTATTCAGCAACTTCTTGTTTATTTTCAATTACTTCTTGTTTATTTTCGGTTTCTAACTCTTTATCAATGCTTTTTTCAATATTTTTAATTTTAGGTTTTTTAGATTTAGTTTTTTCTTCTTTTTCAATAGATTTAGAAGAATTAGATTTTTCTTTAGTAGATTTCTCAGTTTCTCTGTTCAGATCTATTTTACCTTTTACCTTAAGGTTGATCTCAAAAGGAGCATTTTCGGTATCTTTAGGTTGTTCTTGTTCAATTATTTTATCAGCAGTAGTAGTAGTTTTAGTTTCCTCTACAATGATTTCATCAGGTTTATTTTTTTGAGTATCCAGGTTGTAATATTGCTTAATAATCAAGTAAGCATCTTGGCTAATACGATCATTAGGAGTATTCACTTTGATACCATTAGATTTTAATAGTTCTTGTAATTCAGCAAATGTAACTCCCAACTCACGTGTGAGCTGATTTAATCTATATGTTTTTATTTCATTCATAATAAAAATCTCACTACAAAATTAATCTTTATTTTTCAAAATATAATTTGTCAAATTTTAAAGTCGTAATCATTAACAATTTTGTAAACATAATAAACTTTTCTAATTAATTTCATTCAAATTCTGCTCTAATTATTTTTTGTATTTCTTCAACAGTTTCTTCCTCGAAATCAGCTAAATCAGCTAAATCTTTTACTGAATAAGAGAGAACTTTTTTAGCAGTATCACAACCAATAGTTTTTAATTGATTTATAATCCATTGATCAATAACATCACTAAACTCTTGGATGTCAATATCCTCTTCTTCGCCCTCTTCGAGCTCGCGATAAACCTCAATGTTATAACCAGTGATACGTGAAGCTAATTCAATATTTTGCCCATTTTTGCCGATGGCAAAAGATATTTGATCAGGTTTCACAATTACTATAGCTTTATCATCTTCTAACTGAATATCAGTTATCTTAGCAGGAGCTAAAGCTCTTTGAATAAATAATTTAGGATTATTCGAGAAATTTATTACATCTATGTTTTCATTTCTTAGTTCTTGAATAACTGGGAAAATACGAGAGCCTTTAACGCCCACACAAGCACCTACAGGATCTATGCGGTCATCATATGATTCTACAGCTACTTTAGCTCTCACCCCAGGTATACGAGCTATTTTGCGAATAGTGATTAGTCCATCAGCTATTTCTGGTACTTCTTGTTCCATTAGATGAGCTAAAAATTCAGTACTAGTACGAGATAAATAAATATATGGTGAGCCAGCTCTATTTTCAATTTTATAGATAGATGCTCTAATAGTATCACCTTTTTTATAGTGATCTCCTGGTATCATTTGATCCTTTGTCAAAACTAATTCTATACCATCTTCATCTACTACTATTATTTCATTTTTTAATACTTGATGCACCTCGCCAACAACTAACTCACCTATTTGATCATTGTATTTATCGAAAGTTACTTGATTTTCAAATTCAGTGATACGAGCTTTCATCATTTGTAGAATGGTCTGAATTTCTCTACGTGAGAAATTTTCAATTCCATAAGGCTCTGTAACTTCCTCTCCAATCATAAAGTCTGGTTCTATCCTGAGAGCATCTTTTAATTCAATCTGAGTATTGGGATCTTCTAATTTGCCATCTGGCACTATAACTCTATTTCTCCATAGTTCAATATCTCCAGTTTCTGGATTTACTGCAAAATAAAAATTCGAAGCGTCACCATATTTTTTTTCTAAAATACCTTTAAATATTTCGTCTAATAACTCCATCAAAGTCTCTTTTTCTATCCCTTTAATATCTTGAAATTCATTAAAAGCTTCTAACAAACTTATTGTTGCCATAATTTTAAAATTTTAAAATTTCTTTAATCTGCTTTTTAAATCTTTCTACTGAACAGGCCTTAATCCCCCGATCTTTTTTTCCTAC
>JASEGF010000097.1 GCA_030017935.1 Bacteroidales bacterium
TAATAATTTAGTTATATATATAAGCCTAATTCCATAAATAATTTGTTTACAATTGTGATTAAGTGATAAAATGTTATGCTATATCATTTCCACAGAATTATCAAAAATTTAAATAATTTTTGGTAAAAAAATTATAATAATTCTGTTTTAATGTCATTATCATTTGATGGATTTACAAATATAGTATGAGTAGGATAGGCAAATTCGATACCTTCTTTTTCGAAACTTTCTTTAATTTCAAAATTAATTTTTTGTTGTATATCCATATATACATTATAGTCTGGATCCAGTATATAATATACGACTTCAAATATCAGACTATAATCACCAAATTTATAAAAATTAACTCTATTTAAATTACAAATTTCGTTTTCATTCACAATCTTCGTAATTATATCAGGTATCATTTTTAACTTTTCAAGTGGTGTTTCATAGGTTACACCTAAATTAAATAATATTCTTCTTTTTTGCATACGTTTATAATTGCGAACCCTACTATTACCAAGGTCTTTATTGGGTATTATTATTTCCTCACCAGATAAACTATCTATTTTAGTAGATTTAATGCCAATTTTTTTAACATTACCTGACAAATCATCTATTATAATAAAATCTCCTATCTCAAAAGGACGATCAAAATATATAGAAAAGCTTGCCATCACATCTCCTAGTATGGCTTGCAGTGCAAATGCAATAGCAAGACCTCCAATACCTAAGCCAGCTATTAAAGTTGTTATGTTTACGCCAAAATTATCTAAAAGTATTAGTATTGCTATTAGCCATAATATTCCTTTCAATATATTATTTATCAATTTTATTATTCCTGCATCAGTAGCTCTACCTTCTTCTACTCTTTTTTTAGTTATATTATTTGTAAAATAATTAATCCATACTATTATTATTTTAACAGCATAATATATAATTATAATGGTTACGAAATAATTATAAATTTTATTTATATTGGGAGCTATGTAGATAAATTTGAATGCAATCCATAATGCTATAGCTAAGTATAATGGCCAATTTATCAGTTGCAAGCACTTAATGACGACATCATCAATTTCTGTCTTAGTTTTTTTTGCTATTTTTTTTAATCTATTGAGAAAGATACTTTTAAAAACCCATAATATTATTGCTACTATAACAAATGCTATCAAACTAATCAAGTAATCATTGACTGTATTTCCCCAAAATGTTTGATCTAAAATATTTTCCATCATTTTTGAATTTTTAATTTTACAAAGAAAAATAATTTTTTTTAATTACTTATAAATATTTTTTGAGTTAATAAATACATAAAAATAAGAGGTTTACATTTTTAAATAATTGAAAATTTATAAATTGTATTTTAAAGATAAATGCGACTCATATGAGTCGCATTTAACAAGTTATGAGTGTAAAAAGTAGAACGTTTATTTGATTATTAGTAGTGTACCACTTTGAGAAATTTTATCAGGGAAAATAATTTTGTACATATAAGTGCCTGCTCGCACAGTACTAGCATCCCAATCATTTTTATAGTTTTTACTTTGATAAATTAATTTTCCATCATTTGCATAGATATATAATTGAGTATTAGGATAATTTTCAATATTTTTAATTTCAAAAACATCATTTATACCATCCCCATTTGGAGTTATAGCATTAGGAATAATAATATCACAATGTGAAAATGATACAATGAAAGTATCTAAATATGTTTCGCATCCAATAATTTTTGCTATATAAGTACCAGCTTTTGATACATTAATTGATTTAGAAGTTTTATTATTATTCATCCACTTTATTTGATATTTAGTAGTATCTACATCTACAGATAATGATATCTCGCTACCCACACATCCAGAAATATTTTTACTTGATAAACCTGTAGGTGGTGGCAAAATATTAACTTTTGTTGTTGCATATAGAGATTTACTAGTTTGAGAATTAATAGGAGTTATTGTTAAACTATATGTTCCAGATTCAGATATGTAAATTTTATTACTAGTTTCACCATTACTCCATTTGAATTTATATTGTTCTTGATTAGGTATAGAAGGACCTAGCAAAATTGGTTTCTCGGAACATATTTCTCTAGGCATAAATAATGTTGTATCAGATTTATCATTTATAGTAATGTTATTCTTGTCAGTTTTTACAGTATCAATTATATCAGGTTGATTATTAGCTACTAGATTGTATTTGAGAAGTCTATAATCTAATTTCAAACTATTTTTTTCTTTTTCTGGAATATTTAATTTATTAATAACATTAATGATGGCAGTTTCATTAGAATCTATATTTAAGTATAATATTTTATCAGCATTATCGAGCACATACAAATTACTATCATTAGATAAAATACTTAAATGATAATTGTTATTTGCATATTCAAAAACTTGTGTAGTATTTACTTTATTAATGTACATAATAATTGACAAAATGATAACAGATATAGCCAAAAGTGCAGTAGTTAATATTTTATCTGAAATTATTTTTCTTTTATTTATGGTTTTATTCAAGATATTTTTTTCTAAAAAATCAAAATAATCTTTAGGCACTTCATAGCCGTCGAAAGCTTGTTTAATTTTGTCGTTTTCGTTATTATTAAGTTTCATTTATTTTGGGTTTTAATTATTAGACATAAAATTAATTAAAAAGTTTAATATGTTGATGAAAAAAATTTTTTTATTTTTTTCATAGCTTGATGATAAGAAGATTTTAAAGTATTCTCGGAAGTATGTAGTACATCAGCGATATCTTTGTAAGGCATATTAGAGAAATAGCGTAGATAAAACACTAATCTTTGTTTAGGTGGTAATTGATTAATAGCTTTGATAAGTTTCCTTTCTATTTCATCTCCTTTAAAGTTTGTATCAGCTTTTAAATTGTCCAAAAAATTTTCATTTAATTCATCTATAGATATGAATAATGCAGATTTCTTTTTATTAATGAAATTAATAGATTCATTAGTAGCAATACGATATATCCATGTATACAGTTTTGAATCTCCATGAAAACTATCTAAATTTTCCCATATTTTGATAAAAGTATTTTGGACTACATCATTAGCATCATCATGTGAGACAACTATTCTACGAACATGCCAATATACTTTTTCTTTATATTTTTTTAGTAATAATTTAAATCCTTCAGTTTTAGTTTCTGAATCAGAAAATAAAGAAATAATAAAATTATCTGAAGGATCAGTCATTTATATTAATTTTTTTCTTTTCATTGCTTTGATAGCAGCATTTACGATATTAGGATATTTTAAGCCATATTTCACCATTAGCTCATCTGGAGCACCACTTTCGCCGAATATGCAATCCATAGCTACATATTCTATTGGCACCGGGTAATTTTTTACAGATACTTGAGCAACGGCATCTCCTAGTCCTCCATGAATCACATGTTCTTCAGCAGTAACAGCACATTTTGTTTTAAGTAAGCTATTTATGATAGTTTGTTCATCTATAGGTTTAATGGTATGGATATTAATCAATTCTGCATCTATCCCTAATTTTTCTAATTCATCACAGGCTTCTATAGCTTCCCACAATAGATGCCCAGTAGCAAATATAGTAACATCTTGCCCTGTTTTGAGAGTTATAGCTTTACCAATTTCGAAATGAAGATAATCTGGAATGAAATCTGGTACTACTGGCCTACCAAAGCGTAAATAAACAGGTCCGAAATATTCTGATATAGCTCTCACAGCTTGTCGTGTTTGTGTATAATCTGATGGATTAATTACTATCATATTGGGTAAGGCTCTCATCAAGGCTATATCTTCCATAATTTGATGGCTGGCACCATCCTCTCCTAGTGTAATACCTGCATGAGAAGCACATACTTTCACATTTTTAAAACTATAAGCTACACTTTGTCTGAGCTGATCATATACTCTACCAGTAGAAAATACTGCAAATGTACCTGTAAACGGTATGAATCCAGCATTAGCTAATCCTGCTGCAATTCCCATCATATTTGCCTCTGCTATGCCAACCTGAATAAATCTGTCAGGGAAATTAGAAGCAAATTTTTCCATTTTTAATGAACCAGTGAGATCAGCTGTAAGTGCTACTACACGAGAATTATTTTTCCCTAATTCATTAAGCTCATCACCAAATCCACTCCTAGTGTCTTTTTTTTGTTTAATGGGATATTTGACTTTTAGCATAATTGTAAATTAATGATTTATTTTAGTTTATTTTTATTGTAAAATTATATATTTTATCTGACAACAAAATAAATAAAAATTATAAAAATATTTTTATAAATTTTATAAAAAATATTTATTAAAAAATTTGTATAGTAAGAAGTTAAAAATTAATGATTAAATTAATTTTCTAGGATCCATAGGTCTGATTGCCCTGTTATAGCTTTAAGCTCTGTCAATCTTTGTTCTGCTTCTTGTTTAGTTTGATAATTTTCATAAGATATTCTAAATCTTTTATTTTCATCATCAGTGATAATAGTTGCATTTTTAAAGCCTTTTTTAATATAATTGTTTCTAATATATTCAGCATCATCATAATCGATAGTACTAGCACCGATTATATAAAATGATTTAGGTGGATTTAGAATGCTTTCTAATTATTTCTCGTCATAAGAGAGGATTTTAAACTCTACACGTCTATTTAATTGTCGTCCTTCTTCTGTTTGATTAGTAGCTAATGGTTTAGTAAATCCATATCCTTTAGCTATGAGTCTTTTAGAATCTATTCCTTTATTAATTAAATAGTCTACAACAGCTTGAGCTCTTCGTTTAGACAAATTGATATTATATTCATAACTGCCGATTCTATCAGTATGTGCAGAAATTTCGACAATAGCTGTTGGATTATTAACTAAAAATTGATACAAATGATCTAATTCTTCTGTAGATTGTGGTCTAAGTGTAGCTTTATCAAAGTCAAAATAAATATTTCTGAGTATAATTGTTTCTCCGACTTTTAAAGGTTCTTTTACAGGCTCTGTAGCTTCAGCTATTTGCTGATTTAGCTGTGCAATTTCTGCTTTTTCTAAAAAAATATCCATCAGTATTACGCTTCGTGGCTCATCATTTAATATAGTAATTATTTTATTATTTTTAAAATAACCTGGAGCTGAAGCTGTTAATAAATATTTTTTATCATAATTTAAGAAAACTTCTCCATAACCACTTTCATCAGATAATAATTCGTATACTATATTATTATTGATATTATCGTGTATTACAATATCTGCTTTGACAGGTTTAAATGATGAAGCATCTATTGTTCTAACTATCAATTTTAATTGACTTGCTCTACTACTGATAATATTCATTAAATACAAATCTTGATCTCCATAACCTTTAATGTCTGCACTAGAAAAGAAAGCATATTTTTCATCTGGACTTGGGTAATAAAATACATCATTGTCTGGAGAGTTTATAGGATATCCTATATTTGTAGGTGGGTTCCAGAAGCCATCTTCAGTTAAATTAGTAAAAAATATATCATATCCTCCCATATTTTCATGTCCTTGAGAAGAGAAATATAAAGTAACCCCATCGGGCAAAATAAATGGAGCATCTTCATTATATTTAGTATTAATTATTGGTCCTAGATTTTCAGGCTCTAACCATCCGTTTTCTCCTAATTCAGTTTTCCAAATATCTAATCCACCATATCCACCCGGTCTATCACTTGTGAAGTATAATGTTTTACCATCAGGAGATAAACTAGCATGAGTTTCTCTATATTGAGAATTAATTACTGGAAATTCTTTTAGAATAGACCATTTACCATTATTATTTAATTCACTATAGTAAATATCTCCATTGTCTTTGTCACTTCTATAAACAAATAACATTTTTCCGTCATAGCTTAAACTAACAGTTGCCTCATGATATTTAGTATTTATTTCACCAGGAATTAGTTTGGCTTCTGACCACTGATATTGATCTCCATTTTTTTCTAATTTAGAGAAATAAATATCTTCATAATATTTGCCATCTGGAGCTAATTTGCCTCCAGTAGTGCCTTCGCGTCTAGATGTAAAATATAAGATTGAATCTTTAAAATTAAAAACGGGAGAATATTCTGGATATTTCGTATTAATAGACTCACCAAGATTTTCAACTTTTACTACAGCAGTATCATTAATTAATGCCTGAGCAGTATATGATTTTTGTCTAAGCCATTTCACACTATCTATCATTGCATTGTTCTCAGATTTTTCTATAAATAGGTTGTAATAATCAATAGCTTTATCAAAATTATATTTTAAATGATAAACCTCAGCAAGGTAGATATATACATCAATGGGAGCTTCCGTAGTTTGGTAATTATCTATATAACTCAATGTTACATTTTTACTAGCTTTTTCAAAATAGGGTTCTGACGATAATTTATCTTGAGAATTGAAAAGACATACACCAATATTGTACATTAGATTAGTATTATCTGTATATTTCTCTTCCCATTTTTTTAATAAATTTAAAGCATCATCAAATTTATTCATAGACATTAGTAATCTGGCATCAGTATAATCTGATTGATATTTTTTATCAATTTTTATTTCATTTTGACTCATTAAAAATGAGCAATTAATTACTATAAAAAGTGATATAAATAAAATTTTCCTTCTCATTTATATAAATTTTTATACAAAAATACATAAAATCATTTTTTCTACAAGGTCTAAAAATTTAAAAATATGTCAATAAATGGTTCTATAACGTTTATTGTGGGTAAATTATTTTACCACAAAGGGCACCAAGATATTACACAAAGTTCACAAAGTGCCATTTTTAAACTTTTTAATTCTATAATTCTCTGTGTTCTTTGTGCATTCTTTGAGAACTCTGTGGTTAATATTCAACTGTTCAATAATAAAAAAATTATTTTTTTTTACAATTACTCTTTTTAATCTTTACACATATAAAACGTTATAGAACCCAATAAATTTTTAAAAAAATTGATAAAAAATTTTTATTTTAGCAAAAAATATATGTATAAAAGAATCTTATTAAAATTAAGTGGAGAAGCTTTAGCTAGTAAAGATGGTAGTAGCATCGGTATAGAACAGCTCGAACATTATTGTAATGAAATAGCTGATGCCTATTCAATGAAAGTACAAGTGGCAATAGTAATAGGTGGTGGTAATATTTTTAGAGGTATTCAAGGAATAAATAGTGGATTTTCTCGATTACAAGGCGATTATATGGGAATGATGGCTACAGTAATTAATAGTTTAGCTCTACAAGAGATGCTTGTGCAATATAACATTTCATCAAAGATATTTGGCGCGATTTCTATTGAAAATATTTGTGAAAAATTTTATTTTAAAAATGCTATTGAATTATTAGAACAAAATAAAGTAATTATTTTATCTGGAGGTACAGGTAATCCACTATTTACAACTGATTCAGCTGCAGCACTTAGAGCTATTGAGATAGGTGCAGATGTATTATTAAAAGGCACAAAAGTAGATGGAGTATATACTGAAGATCCTTTAAAAAATCCTAATGCTAAAAAATATGAGAATATAAGCTATGATGAAGCATTTGAAAAAAAATTAAAAGTATTAGATCTGACTGCTTATACTCTCTGCATGGAAAATAAATTACCAATAATTGTTTATGATGCCACTAAAAAAGGTAATCTAAAAAAAGTTTTAAATGGTGAAAAAATAGGCACTTTAATATCATATGAAACAAAAAATTCAATATAATTA
>JASEGF010000098.1:0-3953 GCA_030017935.1 Bacteroidales bacterium
AAAATATTAAAATTGACTTTTTAAGGGACGACTATTTAATATGGATCTTCTCCATAATTAATAATCTTTTAGTAGCTCAATAGCCTCATGGTTATTGATTATATAAACTTATTACCTACATAAAATTAAAGCCGAATACCACTTAACATATACTGATATTATATACGCACATTTTTTTACATTTTTCGAGAATAACCTTTAAAAGTTATTGAAACCCTAAATATACGAGTAATATAAGATTAATTAATTTTATCGAAATCTATTTCAGGAATTTCGAATTTTGTGCATCCAAGTACACATTGATCACAAGATGTTAATTCACCATTCAATCTACGGTTTATCATACCTATGGTTTGTTTCTTCAAATCTTCGATATGTATTTCCTCAACGATATCATTAGTGAAAGCATACATTAGGAGTAATTTTGCATTTCGTTCGCAGATACCACGTTGCATCAAATAAAAAAGAGCATCATCATCAAGTTTGCCAATGCTAGATCCGTGGCTACACTTCACATCATCAGCATAAATTTCTAAGAATGGTTTCACAAAAACTCTAGCTTCTGACGTCAGAAGGATATTACGTGCTATTTGATATGCATTAGTTTTTTGTGCTCCTGGCATCACTGTAATATGACCATTGAATAGTCCTCTTCCTTTCTCATCAATAATATTTTTAAAAGCTTGGTAAGAATTACAATTTTCAGCATTATGATGGATAAATCCTAAGTTTTCTATGATTTGTGTACGATCTATTAATCCAAGTCCATACATTTTAGTTTCTGCTCCAGGCCCATCCATATCTATTATACTTTCATTTCTAATAAAACCTCCATTATATGTTAGTGTCAATGAATGCATGAAAGAAGATTCTTTCAATTTAAAAAACATTGTGTTTATTAATGAAGAATAATTGCTTTTATTTTGTAATTTATAATGATATAATTTTGCATTTTTACCCAAATAGAATTCTGTTAATATATTAGAAAAGCTATTATCATTTGCTTGATACGTATCATCACATTGCAAAAAAGTTACCTCGGCGTCATCATCAATAATTATAATATTACGAGATTGCACGAATGGGTTGTCATCACCATCGGAATAATTAATCAACTGAATAGGAATATTTACCTTTATGCCAGCAGGTATATAAAGAAAAAAACCGCTAGAAGCTAATGACATGTTGAGAGCTACAAAACCGTTATAAGTGGGATCTGCTATAGTATCAAAATATTTATTAAAAATTTCCGGAAATAATACATAAGCATGTCTCAGACTACCTGCTAGAATACCAGTTTCTTCGTCATGATAGATGGGTTGATCTGTATAAATGTATGAGCCATTATGTATTAAAAACAAATATTTTTCAAAATTTTCAATAGTACAAGTTAAATATTTTTGTATTTTTTCTATTTGAATAGGTGAATTGTTTATAACATAATGAAAATCTTTATTCATCACTTCATCGATAGGAGTTTGTCTCCATTGTTCTATTTTATTATTGGGGAAACCTAAACTAAGGAAAGTATGGTAGTGTTGATTTCTTTGTGTCCATAGTTCTTCTAAGTTCAAGAGTTTTGGTGCTATTTCTTTTATTTGTTCTAATAGTTCATTTTTCATAATAAATAATTTTATCGATAAATATCATATCCTGTTTCTTCTACTTCTACAGCTAAATGTTTATCGCCAGTTTTCACTATTTGCCCATCAATCATTATATGGACAGCGTCAGGTTCTATATATTCTAATAAACGATAATAATGGGTTATTACTACAAATGATCTTTCTGGTGAGCGCATATTATTTACTCCATTAGCTACTATTTTCATAGCATCTATATCTAATCCGGAGTCTGTTTCATCGAGAATAGCAAGTATAGGGTCTAATATAGCCATTTGAAAAATTTCATTTCTTTTTTTCTCACCACCAGAGAAGCCTACATTCACAGCTCTTTTTAATAAATCAGTAGGTATTTCGATTATTGACTTTTTACTTTCTATATATTTCATAAATTCCGCTGGAGACAGAGACTCTAATCCTTTAGACATTCTAATTTCATTAACCGCTGTTCTCAGAAAGGTAAGCATTGGTACACCAGGAATCTCAATGGGATATTGCATGCTGAGGAAAATACCTTCTCTAGCTCTATCCTCTACTGGCATTTCTAATAAATTTTTACCATTAAATAATATTTCCCCTTCTACTTTATAGCCAGGTTTACCAGCTATCACATGTGCTAAGGTGCTTTTACCAGTACCATTAGGCCCCATAATAGCATGCACCTCACCATTATTTACTGTAAGAGTGAAGTTTTTTAATATATGTTTGTCTTCTGCAAAAACATTTAAATTTTTTATTTCTAGTAAAGCCATGTTTCTATTTTTAATAATTTTTTTTAACCAATACTATTATCTAAACTCAGCGAAAGTAATTTCTGAGCTTCTACAGCAAACTCCATAGGTAGCTTACTTATTACCTCTCGAGTATAACCATTTACTATTAATCTGATGGCTTCTTCTGTGCTGATGCCACGTTGATTGCAATAGAATAATTGCTCATCAGATATTTTGGAAGTAGTAGCTTCGTGCTCTACGATGGAATCATCATTAGCCACATCTATGTACGGCCATGTGTGAGCACCGCAATGATCTGTTAAAAGTAAAGAATCGCATTGAGTATAATTTCTGGAATTAATAGCATTTTTTGTGATTTTTACTAACCCTCTATAGCTATTTTGACTATTACCAGCAGAGATGCCTTTTGATATGATAGTGCTGTGAGTATTTTTGCCTATATGTATCATTTTTGTACCAGTATCAGCTTGTTGATAATTATTTGTTACGGCTACACTATAGAATTCACCGGTAGAGTTATCTCCTGATAATAAACAACTAGGATATTTCCAAGTAATAGCAGAGCCAGTTTCTACTTGTGTCCACGAAATTTTGCTATTTTTACCTTTACATAATCCACGTTTAGTCACTAAATTATATATACCACCTTTGCCTTCTTTATCTCCTGGATACCAATTCTGAACAGTGCTATATTTGATTTCTGCATTGTCTAATACTATTAATTCTACCACAGCAGCATGCAATTGATTTTCATCACGCATAGGAGCAGTGCAACCTTCTAAATAGCTGACATAACTTCCTTCGTCTGCTATAATCAATGTACGTTCAAATTGTCCAATATTTTTAGTATTAATACGAAAATATGAACTTAACTCTACTGGGCACCTGACGCCTCTAGGAATGTAAACAAAAGACCCATCACTAAAAACTGCTGAATTTAATGCAGCATAAAAATTATCATTGGGTGGCACTACCAAACCTAAATATTTTTGTATTAAATCAGGATGATTTTTTATAGCCTCGCTGATAGGACAAAAAATAATGCCCAATTTATCCAACTCTTCTCTAAAAGTTGTTTTCACTGATACACTATCAAAAATGGCATCTACTGCTACGCCAGCAAGGGCATTTCTTTCTTCTAATGGGATACCCAATTTATCGAAAGTTTCTAATAGTTCTGGATCTATTTCACTATTATTAGTTTTTGACTTTTTAGGAGCTGCATAATAGCTAATATCTTGGAAATCTATAGGAGCAAATGTGAGATGTCCCCAAGTGGGAGCTTCCATATTTTTCCAATTATCAAAAGCTTTGAGTCTAAACTCGAGCATAAACTCTGGCTCACCTTTAATAGCACTTATTTTTCTAATAATATCTTCATTGATACCTTTAGGAAAAACATCAGTCTCTATAGATGTCTCAAATCCATAGTCATATTCTTGTTCTTTTATCCAGTCTAAATTTTCATCCTGCATAAATCTATTTTTGTTTTGCAAAATTAATTAAATTAAAAGAAGTAAAATAATTAAATGACTAATGTCATAATTGATATTATAATTTATTTTTAGAGAAAATAATTGTAAATGAAATAGTTGTT
>JASEGF010000098.1:3963-7669 GCA_030017935.1 Bacteroidales bacterium
TAAAAATTTTGTAATAAAATAGATAACTTATTCAAAAAAAGTAAAATTGATAATATAGTTTTCGAAAAGATAAAAATAACATCTCTAAAACTGGAAATATTTTGAGTGAAAAATTATATATAATTTATTAACAAACAAATACTTATCGTATTTTTTATGGAAGACTAAATAATTTATCATAAATTTGTAAATAATATTTTGATGTCACTATCAATTTTTATCTAATAAAACTTTTTATTCACTAATGTGTCAATTCAAAATTTCCATGTAAATTTGTAAAATTTATTTAAATAATAAATATAATATCAATAAATAAAAAACGTATTATAATAAAAAAAGGTGAAAAAAACTATATTTAGCTTAAGTTTATTAATCTTAATGTTATTGAGTTGTGAGCAAGATGATCAATTAGGATTAGACATACAACCTCCTAGTGATAGGATAAATATACAAGTAGACACTATTCCATTAATAGCATATACTCTGGCAGATGATAGTTTACTCACATCTAAAACTAGATATAATGTAGCTGGATATCTTTTTGACCCAATATTTGGGCTCACAGTAAGCAGTTTTTGTTCTCAATTAAAAATTTCTAAAACAAATATTGTTTTTGGGGCAGATGCTATTCCAGATTCTATTTTCCTATATTTGAAATTAAATAATATATATGCAAAATCACGTCAAAATGATTTAATGACTTTCAATGTTTATGAATTAGGTGAACCTATTTATTATGATAGTGCTTATTACTCTAATAGAGAAATAAAAAAAGGTAATCTCATAGGGACTATTACTTTTAATCCTTCGAAGATTGATAGCATTTATTTAGATACAGGTAAAATAGCTCCTACACTTAAAATACCTTTATCACTTAATTATGCAAAAAAATTCATTGATGCATCTTTCGAGGGTAAATTATTGAATAATTCGACTTTTCAGCAATATTTTTATGGCATCGTAGTAGAGCCAGTTATAAATGGTAATCAGGGTAATTTGATAGTTTGGGACTTGGTAAATACAATTTCTAATGTTACTTTATACTATCATACTTCGAATTTATCTAAAGTAAAAGAAATTTTTCAAATGGATGCTACTATTCAATGGTATTCAAATTTTTATCATGATTATAGCACTGCATCTTTTGATCTTCTAAATCAATTAAATGGAGATACTACTGGTGGCAAACAAATATTGTTTTTACAACCTTTAGCAGGTACTAAAATTTTTATTCGTTTCCCAGATTTTCAGAATTATTTTCAAGGTAAACGAGTAAATATTAATATGGCCGAGCTTTTGATACCTATATATAATGATCCGACATCTAGAGAATTTCCTATACCTTCTAAATTGACATTAGCCAAAATAAAAGACACTGTAGGGAATACTAGTTATGTAGATGATTTTATCTTTAGTGAATCAATGTTTGATGGATCTTATTATAGTCAAAAAAAATATTATCGTTTTAGATTACCGAGATATACACAAAATTTAATTCTTAACAGAGAAGAAAATTTGGGTCTGTATCTCAGAGTTTCAGGTACTTCTATTTATCCCAATAGGGTAATTTTAAAAGGTACAGAAAATGGCATGAAATTAGTAGTTACTTATTCTTATGTAAATTAAAAAAATGAAATATTTATTGTCAATAAATATTTGTATTAAAACATTAAAATGTTAAAAAATTTAATAATAATATGTGTGGTATAGTTGGTTATCTGGGATATAGACAAGCTTTCCCAATTTTGATTAATGGTTTGCATCGTTTAGAATATAGAGGTTATGATAGTGCAGGAATAGCATTGTTAAATGGAGATGGATTGAAAATTTATAAAACTCACGGCAAAGTAGCAGAATTAGAAGCATGTGTAATTGATAAAGATTTGAGTGGCACTGTAGGAATGGGACATACTCGCTGGGCTACACATGGAGAGCCTACTGATATAAATGCACATCCACATTTTTCTCCATCACAAAAGTTAGCAATCATCCATAATGGTATCATTGAGAATTATAAGACTTTAAAAGAAGAACTTCTATCCCGTGGGTATGAATTTAAAAGTGAAACTGATACAGAAGTCATTATCCATTTAGTAGAGGATATAATGAGAAATGAACATGCAGACTTAGTAGAAGCTATACGATTGGCTTTGTCTCAGGTAATAGGTGCTTTTGCTATAGTTATATTATCAGAAAATGACCCAGATACTATGATAGCAGCTAAAAGAGGTAGCCCTCTAGTCATTGGTGTGGGAAATGATGAATTTTTTGTTGCATCAGATCCTTCTCCATTAATAGAATATACAAACAAAGTAGTTTATTTAGAAGATGACGAAATAGCTGTAATGCAAAAAGATAAAGATTTAAAAATTATAACAATTAAAAATGCTGAAAAAACACCTTATATACAACAACTAGAAATGAGCTTATCACAAATAGAAAAAAGTGGATATAAACATTTTATGCTAAAAGAAATCTTTGAACAACCACAAAGTGTGAGAGATAGCATGCGTGGAAGACTTTCTCTGTCTAAACAAACAATATCTCTAGGTGGTATAGTAGAATATGAAAATAAACTTTTAACTGCTCCACGAATAATAATGATAGGTTGTGGTACATCGTGGCATGCTGGATTAGTAGGAGAATATTTATTAGAAGAACTTGCTAGGGTGCCAGTAGAGGTAGAATATGCGTCTGAATTTCGATATAGAAATCCTATATTAAATGAAAATGATATTATTATAGCTATTTCCCAATCAGGAGAAACAGCAGATACTTTAGCAGCCGTAAAATTAGCTAAAAGTAAAGGTGCCCTACCTCTGGGTATATGTAATGTTGTAGGTTCTTCTATAGCCAGAGAAACAGTTGCTGGATCATATACTCATGCAGGACCTGAAATAGGAGTAGCTTCCACAAAAGCGTTTACCGCACAATTAACAATTCTTACTATGCTATCACTAATGCTGGGCTATAAAAAGGGTGTAATACCTAAATCTAAGTTTATTCAATATTTACATGATTTAGATGAAATACCAGATAAAATGAAATTAACATTAGATAATACTAATGAAACTATTAAATCTATCGCTGAACAATTCAAAACTTCTAAAAATTTTCTCTACCTAGGAAGAGGTTTCTCATATCCAGTAGCTCTAGAAGGAGCTTTAAAATTAAAAGAAATAAGTTATATCCACGCAGAAGGATACCCTGCTGCAGAGATGAAACATGGGCCAATAGCATTAATCGATGAAAATATGCCTGTCGTTTTCATAGCACCACAAAGTACTATATATGATAAAACTGTTTCAAATATAGAAGAAGTAAAAGCAAGAAAGGGCAAAATAATTTCTATCATATCCGAAGGTGACAATACTGTAAAACAATTGAGCGATTACTATATAGAAATTCCAAAAACTCAAGAATTTTTATCACCATTATTAGCTACGTTACCATTACAATTACTAGCATATCATATTGCTGTATTAAGAGGATGTAATGTAGATCAACCGAGGAATTTGGCTAAATCAGTAACTGTAGAGTAAAAAATGAAGAGAAAGGGGGTGATGGGGAAGATAGAAAACAATTTTTATGTATAGAATTTTATATGCTTAAATTTTTAAAATATATTATCTTTGCAACAAAATTTTTTTAATATGAAAGACATAGTATCAAACCTCAAAGAGCACCTATCACAGGGCAAACAACT
>JASEGF010000099.1 GCA_030017935.1 Bacteroidales bacterium
GAAAACCAAGAAATTAATGTTCAACAACCGGAAGATAAAAATGTACAAAATCAAGTCTTACCTGGTTCTCAATCTGCTTTTATATTAGGTATTTTATCTGTTGTTTTCACTCTTACAACAGTAATTTTAGGTATAATTTTAGGCATTATTGCTGTTGTGGAAGGTAATAGAGCTGTGAAAGCTTATGAATTAAATCCATCACTTTATACAAAAGCTGAATATAGTAATGCTAATGTTGGCAAAATATTAGGATGGATAAGTATCGGCATTGGTGCTGCTATTTTCCTTTTTATTATTTTAATTATCATTTTTGCTATATCTTTTGCTTTACCTTTTGCTGCTTTTGATAGCATTACTAGCATTACATTATAATTCATATGAATATTTTAAGTATAGAAGACATTAGAAAAGCAGATGAATATACTATAAAAAATGAACCTATCGACTCTATAGATTTGATGGAGAGAGCTGCGAGCAAATGCTTCTATTTTATACAAAAAATATTCGTTAATTTTAATAGTTTTGTAATATTTGCTGGTACTGGTAATAACGGCGGTGATGGTTTAGTAATTGCTCGTAAACTTATAGAAAATGGCAATGATGTTAAAATTTTTGTTTGTGAATTTAGCAAAAATTATTCAGCAGATTTTCTAACAAATCTAAATAGACTTCCTGATAAAAATAATATTGTAAAAATTCAAAATTTAAATGATTTTGAAAAACTTAAAATATTAGATAATAATGATATAATAATTGATGCATTATTAGGTTCTGGCATTAGCAGAGCTCCAGATGATTGGTTGGCTGAATTGATAAAATATTTAAATAGTTCAAATAATATCAAAATAGCTATAGATATGCCTAGTGGATTATTTGCTGATAAGACATCAAAAAATCATTGTGATAGAATTGTAAAAGCTAATTACACTTTAGCATTTGAGGTTCCTCGTTTAGCTTTTTTTATGCCAGAGAATTATGATTATGTGGGAGATTGGAAAATATTACCTATAGGGTTAGATCTCAATTTTATTAATAATTGTGATCCGCTAGCTATCATGATAGATGCACAAGAGATTAGTAAGAGGCTAAAAAAACGAAATAAATTTGGTCATAAAAATATCTTTGGTCATGTTGGCATAGCGGCAGGTAGTCCTGGTAAATATGGTGCAGGATTACTAGCTACTCTAGGTGCTCTTAAAAGTGGTGCTGGCCTTGTTTCTACTATTGTGCCTGAAAAACTTGTGTCTGCTTATTTATCTAAGCTTCCTGAAGCTTTAACTTTACCTATTGATACAGCAAATATTGAAGATTTATCAATTTTGCATAATTATGATGCTGCTTGCATAGGTCCTGGATTAGGTACTGATGATTTTACTGCTAATGCATTACTCGATTATCTTTTAAATTGCAAAAAACCTACTGTTTTAGATGCTGATGCTATAAATATTTTAAGTAAACACAATGAATGGTATAGTTTTTTAAATAATAATTTTATACTTACTCCTCATCCTGGCGAGCTGAAAAGATTGATTGGTGAATGGAATGATGATTTTGAAAAATTAGAACTAGTAAAAGATTTTTGTAAAAAATATAATTGTACTATAATTATCAAAGAGCATAACTCCAAAATTATTGATGAAAACGGGCAAATTTTTATTAATATCACTGGTGATGATACTTTATCTAAAGGTGGCAGTGGAGATATCTTATCTGGACTTTTAACAGGTTTATTGGCTCAGAATTATTCTCACATAGATGCTTGTATTTTAGCAACTTGTCTGCATGGAGCTGCAGGTGAATGGTGTGGCAATAAATATTCTCATCATGCTACCACTATTTCGCAATTAGCTGAAGGTATAGAAAAAATTTTTACCAATTGGGAACACAACGATTTTTCTCAAATTTCTGATTTTTCACAAATTTGATAATAGTCGATTTGATAATAAAATTAGTAATTCAGACAAAAGAGATTTGTTTAACAAAATTAGAAAAAAATAGAACTATACAATTGTTTTATCTCTTCTATAGTAAATTTATGAATTTTAGGCTTACCGATCTCATACAATAAAACAAAACTAATTTTTTCGTCTAAATTTTTTTTATCATGAATCAAAAAAGTTAATAATTCATCAAAATCTATCACTAGTGGTTTGTCATACCATTTTTGTAGCCAATCTATAACCTTTTGTGACCAATATGGTGAAAAGTTTAATACTTTTTCAGAAAATTTCAAAGAATATTGCAAGCCCCAAGCCACACATATACCGTGAGGTGTTTGTACGTTTTGAGATAATCTATATGATTCGAAAGCATGACCAAATGTATGTCCCAGATTCAAAATTTTTCGTCTGTTTTTTTCAAGTGGATCTATATTGATAATGTGATGTTTGTATTGAATAGATTTCCTGATGATTTGTGTGCTTGATACTTGGCGAGGATCAGATTTTATAATTTCATTTACAGATTCTTTATTGATCAGCAGTCCATATTTAATTATTTCTCCATAACCACTTAAAATGTCAATTTCTGATAGAGTATTTAAAAATTCAGGATAGATAAATGTAAATAAGGGGAAATAGTAAGTACCTATTTCATTTTTATTATTATTGAAATTAATGCCATTTTTACCTCCTATACCAGCGTCTACCGCAGATAAAAGAGTAGTGGGAATGTTTATGACCTTTAAGCCACGTTTAAAAGTCGATGCTGCGAAACCTCCTAAATCACTTATAGTGCCACCGCCGACACATATTACCAGATCATCTCTATTAAAATTATTTTTATCTAAAATATCCCAAATTTTAATGATTTCAAAAATAGTTTTTATATTTTCATCAGAATTATAATAAATTATTTCTATATATTTGAAATTAGAATTATTGATAATTGATTTTACCTCATCCAAATAATTATCATTGATAAAGGCATCTATTAATATTAAACAATTAATATTTTTGTGTGTTCCTAAATGATATCGGAAATATTTTTGAAAAGTAGTGAAGTTGTGCTCTATGTAGATTGGATTTTTATTCCCGATGCGCATATAAGATTAAAATTTTATTCTTTGGGAAATATTATATGTTATAACCTAGTCTTTTTAAAGTATTTTTATCATTACGCCAGTTTGGTTGTACTTTAACAAATAAATTTAAAAAAATATGTTTATCTAATAATTTTTCTAATTTCAGTCTAGCATTAGTACCTAGTTGTTTTATCATTTCACCTTTTTTACCAATAATTATATTCTTTTGTGAATCTCGCATAACCCATATTTCTGCTTCTATAAAAACTGGATCCTGATCTTCTTTGAAGCTATTTATTACTACTTCAGTTTCATAAGGTATTTCATCTCTATATAAATAATAAATCTGCTCTCTAATAATTTCTGAAGCGAAATATCTTAGATATCTATCTGAGAGTATGTCTTTATCATAATATGGTGGATGCTCTGGTAAAAGGTTAATAATTATTTCTAGTAATTTATCAATATTATATCCTGTCAGTGCAGAGACAGCGATTATATCTACATTAGAGAATTTTTCTTTAAATTTTTTTTCTTTAATTAAAAATGTTTTTTCATCAACTAGATCAGCTTTGTTGAGAACAACAATTTTGGGTTGTGAATATTTAGCTACTATGTCTATGAGTTGATTGTTATCTCTTTTATCAGTTAAATCATGCATGTAAATTAATATATCTGCATCTTCGAAAGCAGATTCTATATCATGTAGCATAGCTTTATGTAGCTCATATTGAGGGTTAGTGAGCCAACCTGGTAAATCTGAAAAAATAATTTGATTATTTTCATCATTATAAATGCCCAATACTCTTTGTCGCGTAGTTTGTGCTTTGGGAGAAACGGGCATTAGGTTCTCACCTATAATGGAATTTACTAGTGTAGATTTACCAACATTTGGATATCCTAATATGCTTATGAACCCGGCTTTATGCATTTAATTTATTATATATTTCTTTTTAAAAATTGGACAAAAAGTAATTAAAATTTAAGTAAAATTCAGAGTAATTATATCATTATAATACTACGAATTTCTTTATTCCTTCAGCAATATTTTGTAATTCTTCATAGCTGAATTTCAGTTTAGGTCTAGTGAAATCAATATCAGTAATATTTTTAATTGGAACAAGATGAATATGAGCATGTGGTACTTCTAGACCCACAACGGCGACACCTGTTCTGATAGCTTCACCTTCCATGTATTTATCGATAGCTTTAGCTACTTTTTTGGCAAATATCCATAAGCCAGCAAGACTTTCATCATCTAAATCAAAAATGTAATCAACTTCTTTCTTTGGAATTACTAAAGTATGAGCTTTGGCTAATGGGTTAATATCTAAAAATGCCAAATAATTTTCATCCTCAGCGACAATATATGCTGGGATTTCACGATTAACAATTTTTGTAAATATACTAGACATAATTATTCGATTTTTAAAATTTTATATTTTATTACACCAGCTGGTACATGGATATCTACGATATCATCAATTTTTTTACCTATCAGAGCTTGAGCAACAGGACTATTGACACCGAGATGTTTTTTCTTGAGATCGGCTTCTTTGTCTGGTACTATTTTATAAGAGATTATCTGATCATTAGATAAATTTTTAATAGTAACTGTAGTTAAGATTCTAACTTGAGATTTATCAACCTCAGTCTCGTCAATAATTTTAACATTTGCCAATAGTTTTTGCAATTGAGCTATTTCTAATTCTAAATGAGCCTGAGCATCTTTAGCAGCATCATATTCAGCATTTTCTGATAAATCGCCTTTTTCTCTTGCTTCAGCAATCATCTGAGCTATATGTGGCCTCTCCTCATGCATCAGTTGATTTAACTTATTTTGAAGATTTTCAAAACCTTCTTTTGTGAGATATGTTATTTCATCCATAATGATAAATTTACATTTTTATAAAAAATATAAAAAAACATTCCCACGCATTTTAAAGCATGGGAAAAATTTATTTGCAAAATTAATAAAAATTTTCTAATATAGTAGACATTAAAATTAAATCTTCAGGATAAGTGATTTTAAGATTTAATCTTGTACCTTCAAAAAAAGTAAGTGGTAGATTTTTACTTTCCCATACACTAGCATCGTCAGTAAATTTATCATTATAGTCTTGCTCATAAGCTTGTTTTAGTAAAGAAATATTAAAAAATTGTGGAGTATCAATTAACATAACATCATCTCTATCTACGATAAAATTTTTATCATCATCTTTTATCCTAACAGAATTATAAGTTTTATGATATGGGATAGCACAATTATTTTCTTTTGCTAATTTATAACCTTTTCTAATTAATGGTTTGGGCACATATGGTCTAGCAGCATCATGAATAGCTACTAATCCATCGTCAGGTAAAGCTGCAAGAGCATTTTTTACACTATCGAAACGCTCATTACCACCTATTACAGTTTTTATACCATTATATTCGGGATAATTAAACCATAATACCATATATAATCCTTTATGCCTGCTATTAATCACCAAAATAATATTAGAAATAGGAACAATTCCAACAAAAGATTCTAAACTATAGCAAACAATAAATTTACCATTAATAGACATTAATGGTTTTGGAACTTTACTATGCATGCGTCTGCTTTGGCCTCCAGCTAAAATAATTGCATATTTATTATTATCCATTTGCAGATTATTAATCAATGATTAACATAGCATCCCCATAAACATAAAAACGATATTTTTCTTTCACAGCTAATTCATAAGCAGACATTAAAAGATCATAACCTGCGAATGTAGCTGCAGACATCAAAGCTACACTATAAGGCAAATTAAAATTGGTCAAAAGTGCATTAGCTACATGAAAATCATAAGGAGGATAAATAAATACAGAAGTCCACCTATGAGCAGGCATCAAATATCCATCGATATAATGAGATGATTCTATAGCTTTCATCACAGAATTACCAACTGCACAAATCTTTTTTTGATTTTTTTTAGCTTCATTAACTATCTGACAGGCTTCTTCATCAATAATAAACTCTTCTGCATCGAATTTATGCTTAGATAAATTCTGAACATCTATTTTTCGTAAATCTCCTAGTCCAATATGTTCAGTAATTTCAGAAAAATTGATACCATGCACTTTCATTCTTTTCATTAATAATTCTGTGAAATGTAATCCTGCGAAAGGTGGTAAAACCGAACCTTCTACTTTAGCATAAACAGTTTGAAAATATTCATTATCAATAGGTTCAGTAGAGCGATCTAAAAGTACAGGTACTGCTAATTCACCCAAGCTTTTTAGCAATGTTAAAAATTTATCATGTGGCATCTCTGTGAGAAAGCGAATAGTACGCCCACGAGAAGTAGTATTATCAACTACCTCTGCAACTAATTCACCATTATCTCCAAAATATAATTTATTACCAATACGAATTTTTCTAGCTGGCTCCACAGTAACATCCCACAATTTGAGATCTTCATTTAGCTCCCTTAAAAGTATCACTTCTATTTGAGCTCCAGTACGTTCTTTTATGGCTATTAATCTAGCAGGAATTACTTTAGTATTATTAATGATCATCACATCTCCTTCATCAAAATAATCTATAATATTTTTAAAAATTTTATGTTCAATTTCACCTGTTTTTTTATGTATTACCATTAGCCGACACTCATCTCTCTCCTCCATAGGATATCTAGCTATCAACTCATCAGGTAGATCAAAATAAAAATGCATCAATTTTTTAGGTTCCATAAATTTATTTTTTTTAATAGGATATTAATATACGTAAAATAATTGTTTTTGTTACATTATTTAAATAATATTAAAAAGAGTATATTTTTCAAATAATTAAAGAATATTCTTTATTATTTTTAATGCCCGGAACAGGACTCGAACCTGCACACCTGTGACAGTACTAGTCCCTGAAACTAGCGCGTCTACCAATTCCGCCATCCGGGCATAAAAAAAATGCCCAGGACAAGACTCGAACTTGCACACCCTTGCGGGCACTACCCCCTCAAAGTAGCGCGTCTACCAATTCCGCCACCTGGGCAATTTTTTGCAAAATTAAATATTTTTTTTGATATGTAAACAATTTGATTTAAAACAGATAAATAGTATAAAATGGTAATTATCTGAAATAACATTAAGGTTCTATAACGTTTTGTATGGGTAAAGATTAAAAGAGGGTAATTTTATAAAAATGAATTTTATTTATTATTCAACAGTTAAATATTAACCACAAAGTTCTAGAAGAAGGCACAAAGAACACGAAGTAATTGTCTGAACTGGGATTTATGGGATTAACAGATTTTGGGATTTACCCCGTAAGATAACTACTATCCTACTAATCTAACAAATCCCAGTTCAGACTTTCTCATGGATGACTAAATAGTAGTTTTATATTTGAAAAACTATGTGTCTAATCCGCATTGGGAAATGATTTGCAATAAAACAAGCAAGCCGCGTTGGACAAAAGGGTTTACACTGTTTGAGCAAGCTAAAGCTTGCGAGTTTGTAAACCCCAAGAGGTGATTGCGTAGTTTTATCAAATCATTTCCCCAGCGGAGACTTTTCTTTT
>JASEGF010000009.1:0-6654 GCA_030017935.1 Bacteroidales bacterium
TTCATCATGTAATTCTAATAAATACATTAGATGATTTTTTTAAGTTGTTTTTTTTCATCTCTCCAAATAATACCATCTATTTTTTTAAAATTCATAGAATTTCAGTAATATAACTAACTATTCTTCTTGTTCTCCAAATTCTTCCGCACCGGGAATATAATAAAATTTATCCCCGTCTATTTCAATGATTTCTTGTCCTGATTTATCTTTATAATATTTAAACTTTGCTGACCATGTTTCAGGCTTTTCAAGTGTTATTCTTTGATTTTTACAGTTACTCAACTCCCAGTAATTACTGGTTGAAGGGATGGGGCGGTAATCTGATTTCTCAGATGATATCCAATAAAGCTCCATTTCTGACCTCTTATTAGTTGAAGGTGGTCTACGTTTTATGGTGCCTCCTACACATTTCCCCATATATAAAACGGTAAAATAAATCGAGTCTCCCCTTATTTCATATTTTCCGCTTATACCCGAGTTTCTAGATAAACCATTATATCTGTCTGGTGTATATACAAATCTATTATTCTCATAAAAATCATAACCAGCTTGATAATTTGCAAATAATGGACTGTTAAATTGCCAATAGCCTTCAATATTTTGAGCGTTACACGTAAACGTATATACACACAAGAAAAACAAAATTATTAATAAATAAATCTTTTTCATAATTACTTTTTAACAAGTTCTATGATTCTAAGTATTACTTGTGTTGCTTTTTCCATGGTTTCTATGGCTACGTATTCATACTTCCCATGAAAATTTAATCCACCAGCAAAAATATTAGGACATGGTATCCCCATAAATGATAATCTAGCCCCATCGGTACCACCCCTTATAGGTACTATTTTAGGTTCTATGTTTAGTGTCTCCATAGCTTGTTTAGCTATTTCTACTACTTCGAAATGCTGTTCTATGATTTCCCTCATATTGTAATATTGATCTTTCATTTCTAAGCTGAAAGGGCTGGAAGAGTATTTAGTATTAAGAAAGTCAATTACTTGTTCAATAAATTTTTTTCTTGATTGAAATATATATCTATTATGATCTCTAATAATGTATGACAGAGAAGCATTCTCTACGCTGCCATTGAACTGCAGAAGGTGATAAAATCCCTCATACTCTTCTGTATGTTCTGGTCTCTGCTGTGGAGGAAGCATGTTATGAAATTCCATTGCTAGATTGATAGCATTTAGCATTTTGTTTTTGGCTTCACCAGGATGTATATTATTCCCTTGAACAAAAATTTTTGCAGAAGCAGCATTGAAAGTCTCATATTCGAGTTCTCCTTCGGAGCCGCCATCCATAGTGTAAGCAAATTTAACTGGAAACTTTTCTAAATTAAATTTATCTACTCCTCTGCCTATTTCTTCATCGGGCGTGAAAGCTATATAAATAGGGCCATGAGAAATATCTGGATTTTTTATCAAATATTCTACTGCAGTCATTATCTCAGAAACGCCAGCTTTGTCATCAGCACCTAAAAGCGTAGTGCCATCAGTAGTAATCAAAGTTTTGCCAATATGATTTAATAAATGAGGATAATTTTTAGGATCTAGAATAATATTTAATTTTTCATTCAGAATAATCGGACTCCCATCATAATTTTTATGTATTTGTGGTTTAATATCTCTGCCACTCATATCTGGTGCTGTATCTAGATGTGCAATAAAGCCTATAGCAGGTGCATCCACCGATTTAGTAGGTGGTATATAAGCATACAAATAGCCATTTTCATCTACTTCTACTTGAGATAATCCCATTTGTATTAATTCATTTTTTAAAATATTTGCTAATACTTTTTGCCCTTCTGTAGATGGGCAAGTATCATTATCTTCGTTACTTTGTGTATCTATTTGTATGTAACGAAGGAAACGTTCTAATAATTTTTCTTTAATTTCCATAACTATTTTTTACAAAATAAAAGATAAAAAACAAAATATACTATAAAAATGAAAAAATTAACTTTTTGTTAATAAAAAAAGGGGCTTCTATTAATATAATTGAATTAGGCGTTTAATTAGTAATAAATTATTTCAAAATGATAACAATAATTTTGTTTAAATAAATTTCTACTTAATTTACTTTTCTTTGTCAACCACACAAAGAAAAGTAACAAAAGAAAAGTCTCCGCTAGGGAAATGATTTGATAAAACTACGCAATCACCTCTGGGGGTTTACAAACTCGCAAGCTTTAGCTTGCTCAAACAGTGTAAACCCTTCTATCCAAAGCTGCTTGCTTGTTTTATTACAAATCATTTCCCAATGCGGCATTTCTAGAGCATACGAATTATTGTATAGTTATTCTTTTAAAACAAAAAGCAGAAAAAGATTTTATTATCTAAAAACCTATTTCAATAATATAATTTTCTAAATCCTATTATTTCTCTTATATCGTTAATAGTCTTACGAGCACTGGTTTGAGCTTTGGCTTTTCCTATATCTATAACTTCATATAGATATTTTTTATCTTCAAAAATATCGTTAATTTTTTCTCTAATTGGTGAGATAGCAGCTATCATATCCACAGCTAATTGATTTTTTAGTTCACTATATTTGATGGTAGCATCATTATATTTATCTTTGAAATATTGAAGGGTTTCAGGAGTAGATACTAGAGACATTATGTTAAATAGGTTATTAATTTGTTCGCTGACAGGTTGATTTTTTTCTGTAGGTCCAGCATCCGTAACAGCACGCATAATTTTTTTTCTAATGATTTCATCATCATCTACCAAAAAAATTGTACTTATAGGATCTTCAGATTTTCCCATTTTACCCTTACCATCTAGACTAGGTACTTTAATCAAATTGCCAGAATAATCAAAAGCTACTGGCAATGGGAAATAATCAACATTATAAATGCGATTAAAGCGAGCTGCGAAGTTACGTGTCATTTCTAAATGTTGCTCTTGATCTTTACCTACAGGTACTTTAGCTGCTTTGTGTATTAGAATATCAGAGGCCATGAGAGTAGGATAGGTAAGTAGTCCCGCATTTACGTTCTCTGGTTGTTTACGAGCTTTTTCTTTGAAAGTAGTTACTCTCATTAGTTCTCCTAGATAAGCATTCATATTTAGCACTAGATAAAGCTCAATGACTTCAGGTACTTCACTTTGTAAATACAATGTTGCTTTTTGAGGATCTAGTCCACAAGCTAATAGCTCTGCTAGTAGATGTAAAGATAAATTTTGTAAATCTTTAGGATTGGGATTAGTAGTGAGGCTATGATAGTCTGCTACGAAAAAATAGCACTGATATTCATTTTGCATTTCTACGAAATTGCGTATAGCTCCGAAATAATTGCCAATATGCAAATATCCTGTTGGTCTAATGCCACTAACTACTATATTTTTATTCATAATCAGGTTCTTTTTTTATTATATCTTTTATATTTAATTGTATTATTGTGTTGTTACCTACCCAATCATTTTCTTCTATAGCATACACTATATCTATTGGTTTACCAGCAACAATATGTTCATAATATTCAATAGAATTATATGCAAAAGCTGGAAATCCAGGTCCAAATTTATAATTAGGTTGTGATAAAAAAAGTTTTAAATGATTATTAGCAATGATTTTAGTATATCCACCAGCATCATAAACATTTTTTGAATAAAATATTGGTTGAGGATTTCCTGTGCCGAAAGGTTCTAAATCTTTTAATAAACGTACAAATTTTTTAGTAATATCATTAAAATCTATTTCTGTATCTATTTCTATTTCAGAAATAAGCATATTATCTGTAAGGGAATTTTCTGCTAAATTTACAAAGCGTTTAATAAAGGCATCTAGATTTTCTTGTTTTAGAGATATTCCAGTAGCATAGGTATGTCCGCCCCAATTTTCTAATAAATCGCTACATTGATCTAGAGCTTCATAGAGATTAAAATTTTTAGTAGATCTAGCGCTACCACTGATGAGTTGATCATCTTCAGACCAGGTAAGGATAATTGTAGGGCGGTGATACTGTTCGGTTAACCTAGCTGCTACTATGCCGAGAACACCTTTGGGCCAGTTAGGATTGTATAAAATAGTTGCATAATTTGAAATATTATAATGCTCCATCATTTCTAATGCTTCAGTAGTTGCTTTGAAATCGATATTTTTTCTCTCTTCGTTATAATTGTTTATTTGATTTGCTAATTTTTCAGCTTTGGTAATATCTTTGCACACTAATAGATCTACACTATCTCTCCCATTTTGAATTCTTCCCGCTGCATTCACTCTAGGAGCTACTAAAAAAACTATATCAGACAATGTTATCTGTTTATTAAAAAAATGCTCTTTATGGTAAATATTATCTGGTTGCCTTTTAATGCCAGAAGATTTAAGTATAGCTTCGAGACCTGGGATAGGTTTTTCATTAATATATTTTAATCCATATTTAGCTAATATTCTATTCTCATCTATTACTGGCACCATATCAGCTGCAATAGATAAGGCTAAAAGTTGAATAAGATCTGTAAGTTCTGTTATTGGAATATTATAAATTTTAGATAAAGCTTGTATTAGTTTAAAACCAACACCACAGCCAGATAATTCTTTAAAAGGATAATCGCAATCTATTCGTTGTGGATTTAGTAAAGCAACTGCTCGTGGCAGCTCAGATGAAATTTTATGATGGTCACAAATGATAATATCTAAATTTTTAGAATTTGCATAATCTACTGTTTCTACATCTTTAGTACCACAATCAGAAGCTATCAATAGAGTATAATTATTCTCAATGGCAAAATCTATGGATTGTTTGCTGATACCAGATTTTTCTATATAACGATCTGGTATGTAATAGTCTATATTGTTAGTAAACCTATTAAGAAATAAATATAAATTGGCTACAGATGTGATGCCATCTACATCATAATCTCCGTAAAGTAAAATTTTTTCTTTGTCATTGATAGCTTTTTGAATTCTATCAACAGCTTTGTCCATATCTTTCATCAAATACGGATCGTATAAATCATCTAAGCGAGGTTTCAGAAATACCTGCGCCTCTTTAATATTGGTGATGCCACGCTGCACTAAAAGCTGTGCAGCTATTCTGCCTATTGATAATTGTTGATTTAATTCTTTAATTATGTTATCATCACCTCTTGGCTTGAACCTCCATCTTTTAATTTGCATTTTTTCATTTTACTTAATTGCAAATTTAAGTTATTTTTTTCAATTCTTCTTACAAATTTTCTTCGATTTCGGTTTTTGAATTATTTTTCTTAAAATATGGAATATAAAGGGCATAAGAAATAGAAAAAACAATAGTTAATAAAATATTTGGTAGCTCATCTGATAATGTAAGTAATAAGGAATTATTTAGTAAGATCCGCAATAAAATCAATCCCCATTGTGCAATGAGATAAATGTAAAAACCTAAAATTTTATGTTGCCACATCATTAAGACACCCCAAAAAGATAATGCTGATGAAATGATAAGTAAAATATTAAAAAAAATATCTGGATAAATATCTATAAAAGTAAAACCTGGAATTTGCAACCAAAATTCAGCTAATTTAGGTGAAATAAAAGTACAAACTACAGAGATTATTCTCAATGTGGCTCCTAAACAAGAACATAAGAATAATAGTCTCAAAAAACGTGGTTGTTTCATTTAGTTTATGTATCTGTTTTGAAATTGAGAGATAATAAATCATCTCTTGTTGTAAGCATTATTTGTGTAGAAGAATTGAGATAATAAGCTCTTTTAAAAGTACGTTTGCAAGTAAATAAACCTATACCATTCTCGATATTTGTAAAGACAGGTCTGGATTGAGATATAGAAGTACTAGATGAGCCATTTAATGCTATGTATGTAGCCATATTATCATCACCAACAGTGATTATTAGCTCTATATTGCCAATGATTCTTTTTATATTATTATCGATAGTTAGATGATTCTTTAGATTATCAAAAAAACCCTGATTATAATAAGCAATTGTTAAATTTTCGCCACCTATTAATTTACTACTTTTCACTGAGCCTAATTTCCAATCAATATATTTATTAAATGTATCTGCTGGATTATTTATGTTTACTTCTTTATAATAAAATCTAAATAATAATTCATATAGTCTCCCATTTTTAGCTGAGGTCCATTCTATACTACTTTTACTATTAGTGTGAAAATCTATAGATGGTTGCCCAGAAAAAGGTTTTGTGATACTAATATTCCCTATTACGTCACATGATGATGTTATTAATTTATCATATTTAGGATTATAAATCACTAATTCATATTTATAATTAGGATTTAGCCAAGTTGTATCATAATAATCTATACTAAATGGAGTAGGAATCGTAAATCTATAAACTGGCATATACCCACTATAAAAAGCATCTGAATTATACCACAAATGTACTGTATCACAAATATATTCTTTTACAAAATTATCATTGTGATCATATTCTTTTACTCTGACATCTAATAAATAATTGTAATTGATGCTATCTGGTATGTGAGCTAATTGTGATGCATCTCCATCTCCTAAAAAAGCTCTATTGATTCTGATATATTGAGTAGAACTATTTAAATCTAAAATTGAATAAACAATAGGTATATCTTGCCACTCTTGAGTAAGGTCTACATCTGTAGAGCAAGAGCTGAATATTAATATTGCTACGATACTTGTGAAAATATATTTAATCATTTTAAA
>JASEGF010000009.1:6664-20075 GCA_030017935.1 Bacteroidales bacterium
AACATATATGAAAATTTTTTTCAAAAATATAAAAAATATTTAATAAAGAAGAATTAATTAATAAACATATAACAACTTATAAACTAGGTCATTTATTATAAAAAAAATACGAAAATATTAATAAATTCATAAAAATTTTGTAATTTTGTAAAAAAGGTACTATGCCTTATTGCTCTTTTATATAAAAAGAGAGGAAAGTCCAGGCACCACAGACCACCATGCTTCTGAAATAGAAGGATTTTTATCAGTAATGATAAAAATACAGAAAGTGCCACAGAAAATATACCGCCATTAAATTTTGTTTAGTGGTAAGGGTGAAAATGTGAGGTAAGAGCTCACACATATTATCTGGAAACAGATATATGCGGTAAACCTCTTGGGGTGCAAGACCATGTAAACCAGCATTAGAGACTAGGTCGGTCGAGCTGGAGGGTAGGTCGCTTATGCTTATTGGTGACAATGAGCTTAGATAAATAATAAGGCTATGCTACAGCATAGACAAAACCTGGCTTATAATAGTACCTTTTTTATTTTTTTAGCAAGTAATTGCTAAAAATTTTTAAAAATTTCACCACTCGTCTACTTTTATTATTGGAGGTTGCATACCTTCTTTTAGACTCGTTATGAATCTATTAACATACTGATCTACTTGTTTTAGATAATCTTCATATTTGGGTGAATAATATGGATCGGTTTTATCAAGCCATTTTTCTAATGGGATTTTTGAAGCACCAGGTACATAAAAATCATCTAGAGTATAGCGATATCTGCCGTCTTTTGCTTCAATAGTAAAAGTACATACTACTATAATATTACTAAGAGTTTTACTACCGTCTAGTAAAGTATCTTGCATACGCATACGATAACTACCTATTATTTTGCCATTTTCTGGATCTCTCACTTTAGTAATACCTTGAGGATTTTCAAAAAATTTATTTATCCAGCTAATAGCTCTATTATAAAGTGTGTCTTTGCTGCCCTCTTGCTGTACTACCTCTTGATATATGATTTTTTTAAGATCTGGGTCTACCGGCAATTGAGCTTTTAGATCAATATTATGCAAAAGCACAATTGCAAAAAACATGTTCATTAAAATTATTTTTTTCATATATTTGGTTATATTTTGCATTTTCAAATTTTAATAGGATCATCACTAGGATTTATTTCTATAGGTTCAGAATAAAAGTTAAAAAGTCTTGCTGATTTTTGACCTTTTAGCCATATTTTATCATCACAAACATTCAAATATGTACCTTCTCGCAATCCTAATACTTTAGTTTCTTTATTAACGACTAAAAATTCTTTAATTCTTTGTTCTCTAGTTTCACCGCCATGATTAGAAGGATTATCATCTAAATAGTGTGGATTGATTTGAAAATCAATTAAATTTAATGCATCAAAAGAAAGAGGGAAAATAATAGGCATATCATTAGTAGTTTTTATAGTAGGACATGCTAAATTAGCTCCTGCACTCCATCCTAAATATGGTATACCACTTAGGACTTTATTCCTAATTATTTCTATTAAATTATTTCGATGTAGTTCATATAATAGATGAAAAGTATTACCACCTCCTACCATAATACACTCACACTGGTCGATAGCTTCTTTATAATCGTGATAATGATGTATGCTATTTATTTTTATATTAAATGGATGAAAAACATTTTGCACCTTGCTCTCATATGCATTATAACTAATTTCTATGCTTCTAGGATCTATATTTACTCCTGCAAATGGAAAGAAAAGGACATGTTTGATATTAAAATCATTTAAAAATTTCAATATTACATCTCTACACCAATCTAAATATGGCTCACCAGCCATAGTAGAATTACTTATCAGCAATAATTTTTTATTCATTGTATTAATTTAATTTATTAATGTAGACAAAATTAAAAAAAATTTTTTAAAATATTAGCATTAAATAAATTATTTTTATAAATTTGCAAAAAACATTATGGAAAATAAAATTTTTACGTCACAAAGTTCATTAATTAGAGGGATAATAGCCTTAGTCATTGGTTTATTAGCCATCTTTTTACCCAAATTGACATTACAAACAATAATTATTGTGATGGGGATTATGCTATTGATAGGAGCTGTTTTATTTTTTATCTTAGCTATTAGAAATGAAAATAAAAAAGACAAAAATGTTTTATTCGTACAATCTGCTGTAAATCTGGCTTTAGGATTATTATTTGTGTTTTTCCCAGGTCCTATTGTTAGCATTTTTGTTATTCTTTTAGGTATTATGCTTTTAATTTTAGGAGTGTTCTCATTAATTAATTTATATTCTTTTAGAAAAATTGCTAGGATTCCATTTTTCGCTTTAGCTATATCAGTTTTGGTAATTATAGCTGGTATAGTCCTTTTATTTAATCCATTCGAAACTGCACAAGCCATATTAATATTTTTAGGAATTGTTCTAATAGTATACGCAATTGGTGAGTTTTATAGCGCATGGATGCTTAAAAAGAATACATCTAAAGAATAATATTTTATTTGATTTACTTTTTGTGAGAGGCAGGTTTTAGAATTGCTGCTAAGGGGAGGTCTATATACACCTATGAGTGTCTATCAGACCAACTTTGACTTTATCAGCTTGAACGCAAGGTTTTGAATAAAACAAAACAGTAAATATCCAGTGGATGCCACGACTGGCGTATAATAGCTATTTCACCCCTGGTGTTTTGTATTCCAGTCTTATAACCCATTGTCAATATTTAGTTTATATTTCTTTACAATATTTCTTTTTCTTCTCTGTTAGTATTTTATCAGCGATGGGTTTAAAACAAAGTTTTTATAATTTTTTCTACTCCTTTTATCAATTCTTCAATTTCTTCTTTTGTTGGCTCTCGTTGTTTTTTATGGTCACAAAGATTTCTTATATCGCCTAAACGCTGTATGAAACGCCAATCATGTGTTTCAATTATTTCATTATCTTTCAATAATTGGTTAAAGTCACTAATTGTAGGAATTGTTTTTTTTATTACAATATTATGATTGATACAAACTTGCTTTAAATGTCCTTCTAATACCACTCCTGATATAGCTCCTGCAGCCCTTAAGAATCCCTTCTTATTTAACTCTCTTGCTGCATCTAATTCTGAATCAAAAATATCTGCCTGCAAAAGTTGTTTGATATCAAAAAGAGAACTTTCAAATCTTTTTTCGCAAGATTTTAGTATACCTATCTGACTATCTAAAACAGATTTTACTTGATCTATTATTGTTGTGTCTCCCCATGAAATAAACATTGAAGGTATATATTGAAAGTAAGTCATTAATCCATTCTTTGTTTTGTCGTCATAATACATTTTTGAGAAATCGTTGATTCTATCAGGTAAGACAACCTTAATTAAAGCATAGGATTCAGAATACCAAATTTCAAATTCTTGCCTTAATTGGACAAGATCATCAAGTGTGTGCAATTTTTTTAAAATCGTTTCACCGTCATTAATCAGTTGCTGAATATCTAATTTATATTTATCTATTTTGGATTCCATTTATTTTAAATGATTTGTATTTATTTTTTTAATTTTCATACTCACTCCTACAAAATTAATGGTTTTATAATCATAATCTAAAATTCAAATTCCTAAGCATTTCAAATAAATCGCAATAATTTATTTTATAATAATCACATACATTTGGTATAGGGATTTTATTTTTCTTATTTTGATTAACTTTCTCAAAGGTAACAATTGTATAATTTCTATTTTTGGCTAAAGAATATGCTATTAACCATGGATCTGCATTATCTTCTTGCATAAATTCATCTATAGCATTTCTTGTATAATGATTATCTTGATTTTCTGCCCATTGCATAAGTTCTGCATATTTTAGAATGATCGATTCTTCTTTTGTTGTTAAAAAATAGTTTAAAAATTCTTCATTTGCCCAATTTTTTAGTGCATCGTCACCTTTATTAATTTCTTTTAATACCTTATCAATACTCACCAATGAATTATTTTTAGCTTGTAACTCTATAAAGTTCCAAAATTTAGTTCCATAATCAAAAGAGTAAAACGTTCTTGCAGCAGTCATAAAAGTATTTGAGTCAATTAGGTATATCATATTGTTCGATTAAAAAGGTTATCATAAGATTTGGCACTCAAGTTTGTAATTCTTAATGCATCTCTAAATTGAATAGTGTTGTTTTTAACTGCATTATTCAATATATATAAAAACCTTTTGCTTAAACGATGAAAAATAGTATGATAAAAATCGCCACCAGAACCCTGTGGTATTCTTTTTTCTTTTTCATATAAATCTTTTAATTTTTCAATAAATTCTTGTTTTGTAATTAAAGATGTATCTAATAATCTCCTCAGTATCACGATCTGGCTAACTTTAAAATGTTTTGCCAACTCTTCTAAATTTGTTTTTTGGGTATAGATATTTTTGATTTCTTCTGCTGGCACTAAAAATTCAGCTGTACATTTATCACAAAATTGTTCAATTTCATTATTTGCAGATTGGAAATTTCCTAAATCAAAAGATGCGCTTTGACCAATTAAAATATGAACTATTTCATGAATGATGGTAAAAATTTTAGCAGATATAGCATCTTTATTATTAATAAATATTACAGGCGCTATTTCATCGTATAAAACAAATCCTCTAAATTCATCTACAATTAATTTGCGATGAGTATTGTTGCCAACAACTCCATTTCTAAGAACAATTATTCCTTTTTCTTCTGCTTTTTCAATTAAATAATTCAATGCTTCTGTCCATGTAGATTTTCTGCTTGCCCAATTATTCTTGATTTCAAATATTCTTTTTAATTCTTCTATTACTAATTCTATATTATAGTTATCTTTGTATTTACCACAAAAAGGTAGTTTTTCTTGTCCCCACTCTAATAAAATGTCCTTAGCCCATTCTTGTATTTTTTGAGCAAACAAAATAGTGTCTAATAATTCACTGGATGGGTTAAAATCTCCGTTTTGATTGGTTCTATAATGTGGGATAGGATATTTTCTTTCTGGTAATTTTTCTAAAAAGAAATAGCCAAAAGGAATATTAAATATTTCAGAAAGTTCAACTAATTGGTTATACGTAGGATAATCTTCCCCTTCTAACCATTTTTCATATTTGGGGAATTTCTTTTTCAATTGCAGATCTTTTTCAGGAATTCTCTGTAAAATTTCTTTTAAGATGTTGATATTTATGTTTGTTACTTTCATAACTACTCCCACCAAATTAATGGTTTTATTAATTTATAATCTAAAACTTTTGTATCAATTTTTGTTTCATCTTCAAATTATACCTCATAATTCTCCTCATGCAGAGGGGTGGCAGACAAAGTCTGACATGGTGTTTTTACTTCTTTTGAAATACCAGATTTATCATAAGCCAAAACTTTTTTCATTCTTGGTAAAACTACACTATAAAAATGTTCTCCCATCTCAACTCCTTTCACTTTAATAAATAACACATATTTACACATAATATCATAACAATAAAGATAAAATATCTTAACTAACAATGTTGTTGCTTTTTATTATGCAAAGGTCTCACCTTATTTATTTAGCAATTGATCATACTCTTTTTTAAAGTTAGAAATATGAATTTTGTTAAAGAATGGTAACCCAATCAATCTATAATTTAGATTTTCAGCTCTTATCACTTTATCAAATCCATATTTTTCAGTAATTTCTTCTAAAAACTGTTCTTTCCAACCTTCTTTCCCAGTTTTAAAAGTTCCATCATCACCAATATAATCATTTCCTTTTGGCTCAATAAATATTTGGTAATACAGCTCTGCTTTAAATCCATTGTTCAATTCTTTCATATCTTTTGTTTTCAAGAAGAGAATAAAATCAGGTTGGAAACCTCTCCCTTGTTCAAAGTCATATATCTTATAGACTTCTTCGTTTCTCAAAAGATATATTTCTTCGTATTTTTGTTCTAAATTCCCAATAGTATCTTTAATAAATTTGATAAGCTCTTTTTCTTCACTTGTGCCATAGAAAGAATCCAATACATACCATTTTTCTGATTCTAGTTCTTTAGCAATTCTTTCTGAATCTGTATCTACTTCAATAGTTTTTATTTTTGGCTCTGAAAAGAATTTATTAAAATCTCCTGCAATAAATTCACTTCCAATTTTTGGAATAATTTTATTTTTTAATTCTTCAAAGATACTGTCTAAAAACTTCATCACCACATCTAACTTTTTGCTATTTTCAATATCATAAAAACTTTTGCTTTTACTGACAACTTTAAGATCAAAATCACCTAAAAATTCATCTTTTATCAAATCATCAATACTTTTAATATCAAGTTCTTCTTTTAACTTTTCAAATTGAAATAATGAATTTTCTTGTTTTGCTTTTATGTTAATAGCTTTTAGGACAATATGTTTTTCAATCTCCTTAAATTTAATTGGAATAGTATAAAATCCTTTTTCTTGTAAATTCAATCTTGGTAAATCTTGTTGTTTTTCAAAAGCCATTTCTTGTTCGATTAATTCTAAACCTTTAATTTTATACGGCTCAAAAAAGTCTTTTTTAATGTCTTCCAAAGTCTTCTTTTTTCTGTTAGGATTATCAATTTGGTTGTTGTACCATATCTTGGTTTCTTTGTAAAATTTACTGTCTTGAAAGTTTTTTTTGAGCGCAAAAGTTTTAATAATTTTATCATCTCTGATATATCCATCTTTTCTGAGTTCATTTTTGAGATGAGAAATATATCTTGATTCTTCGTCATAAGTATAATAATACAATTCTTCCAATACTCTTAATTCATGATTTAATTTATCATCAAATTTTCTTTTATTTTTAATCTTGTCATTAAAAGCAAAAGGATAATATCTGACACCTCTTCCAATAAGTTGCTTTTCTTTAATTGTTGCTTCAGGAGTTTTTTTTGTGCTTCCGCCTGCATTTTGTCCTTGATAGAGTCTCACAATATCAAAAAGGTTTAGAACATCCCATCCTTCTGTCAATCTATCCACGGTAAAAATAGCCCTGATATGATTGTTTTTGTCTTCTAAGCTATTCAATAATTTATCTGTTTCTTCATCAGTTTTTTCGATTTTGGTTTTATTGGTTTTGGAGTTTGTGATAATTGTGTTTCTCTCTTGATAATTTTGTTTGATCCAGTTTGCAATTTCACCAAAGTTAATATTTTCGTTTTTGATAAATTCCAAAAGTGTTTCTGTCCTTGATTTTCCCATTTCAAACAGTGTTGGCTGTTTTGCTTGATAAATTTTATCTCCAATATTTTTTATAAAATCAAAATCACTACTTGAAAGGTTATCTATCCAATTCAAAAACTCTTCATAATCTGCTTTTGATTCATCAATAGTTTTACTTCTAAAAAGAATTACAGGTTTAAAGTTTGGAATATTATATTTTAGTGCGATTTTGTGTCTGTACCATTGAAATAAAAGTGCTTGCAATACTCTTTCTTTTTTGTTAAGTGTAGAAGAGATAAGATTGATTTCCTTAGTATATCCTGCTTGTAAAAACTCTTTGAGTCCAAATTTATAAATGATTTTGTCTTCATATTTTCTAGCAATACTTTCTGTTGCAGGTATAGTAGCGGTAAATTCTAAAAGCACATTTTTATTGTCTTCTTTCTTCCCATTTTTATTCAAAATAAGCTCTATAACAGTATGTTCCCAACCCTTTTTTTCTATTTCTTCATCTCCTGTTCTATTAGTGATTTCTTTTGGAAAAAGCTCTAGTTCGTTTCCATTTTTTGATTTTGTATCTGTATTAAGATGATGAGCTTCATCGGCAAGCATAACAATATTTTTGCTATGTAGATCATCTAAAGTCGTCTGATTTTCTCTTTGTAGGTGAATATCATTATAAAGTTTTTGAATAGAAGTAAATTTGATTTCTATACCTTGAGGATTATCTGAAAAATTATCCACTTTTTTGATATAGACGGTTTTATCATCTATCACGATTTTTTCTTTGAAAAGATATTTTGTATGTGTGTTGTCTATAAAATTATTTTCTGTTTTATCTACAATGTTGTTTTGATTTACAAAGAAAAGAAAATGTCTGTATCCTTGTTTATAGTAATACAAAATGGAAGCGGCCATAAGAAGTGTTTTTCCTGTTCCTGTTGCCATGTTAAACATCAAGTGAGTAGGCTCGTTTGGGTTTTCTCTTTCTTTGATTGCTTGATAGGTAAGAAAATTTTCAAAAGCTTTCTTTTGCCATTCAAAAAAGCCATACTTCAAATTGTTTGAAATATATTCTGGAATTTCAGGCTTCGTTATCCCATAGTCAAATGCTTTTTCCTTAACCTTCATTTCTGCTTGTGGTTTTATATTGTAAATATCTGCCATAATTATTTCTCACTATTATAAAATTGATTTGTTAAATTTTGATCTTTCTCATTTATACCAAATTTCTTATCTGCCATTTCAGTTTTGTTCACATACATTTGATTGTTATCAAGCATAGCGACAAATATTTTCTTCTGTTCGTCCAGAGATAAATTCCTAAAATTCTCTTCTTGCAAAACTTTTCCTTTAAACTCTTTGATTTTGAGATTATAGTTGAGGAAATATCTCTCATACATTTCATCAAAAAATGCTTTTAACTCTTCTAAACTTTCACATTCCAAGATTTTTTCTTTGGCGGTTTCGTTCCATTTGGCAAGTTCAAAGTAGATAAAAGAATCATCAATATTTTCTTGTGCTAAAACCTTTTGATTTCTTTCATTGCAAATTTCAATATGTTCATCTAATTGTTCAACCAAAATAAACTTTCTATTTCCGCCATCTTCTTTATTTAATGCAAGTGTTGCATGCCCTGTCGTTCCACTTCCTGCAAAGAAATCCATAATTATATCATTTTTAGAGGTTGTTAATTTAATAAGATCATAAACAATAAATAAGGATTTTGGAAAACTAACACTTTTTCTGCCAATAATTTTTTCTAATAATTTCGTCCCATAATGAGTAGAATTATATCTTTTATCATTCCAAAATGTTTTTATAATCTGCCATTCTCTAAACTTTCTGTAAATAATTATTTTCCCACTCTCTTCTTTTTTTATTACAATTTCATTATTTTGAAAATCTTCCATAAAAGTTTCTTTTGAAGTTTTCCAAGACATTTCTCTCCCCGTATTTGAAATAGGCAATAATTCAATAAAATTTTCTTTTTTTTCTAAAGATATTTCTTTTAAATTTTGACTTATATAAATTGGATACCAAAAATTTGGTTTTTTTTCTCTCAAATTATCTATATGATCTCTTATAAAATTTATTAATCTATAATTTCCCTTTTCATCTTTTAAGTCAAATCTTTCTTTAATTTCATCAGACAAAGCTACACTATTAAAATTAGCAATAAATTTATTTTTTGCATAAACTAACATAAATTCATTTGATGAAGAAAAAAATTTTTCTTGATTTCTCCCTCCTGGTTTATGAACAACTGTAATAATTCCTAATCTATTTTCTCTCCCAAAAATTTCATCTGCCAAAACTCCTAAATAAAGTAATTCACAATGGTCAATCGCAATAGCAATAAATCCATCATCTCTTAGTAGTTGCTTACCAGCTTCCAACCTATTTTTCATAAATGTCAGCCAAGTAGAATGATTGAAAGTGTTGTTATAAGTAAAAATATTCGCATCTCCTCCCGTATTATACGGTGGATCAATATATATCAGCTTTATTTTGCCTGCAAATTGCTTTTTGAGAGAGTGCAAAGCAAGTAAATTATTCCCTTTGATAATTAGATTTTCACGGATTGTTCCGTCTTCATCTCTTTTGATTTCTCCTACTTCTTGCTCTCCATCTTTGGTGAATCTTTTCCAATTTGTCAGTGCTTTGTGGTCAAAAAGTCTATCTATTTCATCATGAGCGAGCACAGAATTGAAAAATATCTCTTTTCTTTTTGCTTGTTTTTCTTCATAGCTTTTGGTTTTTTCAGAATATTCAAAATAAGTATCAAGTCCTTCTTCTGTGCTTTGTCCACCTTCTAATACACAATCTTTATACGGCCAATTTAAAACCACATCATTAGTATCTTTGAGAAATCTTTTACCATCTGTCAGTCCAATTCTATTTTTATATTGAGTATAAGAGTTGTCTACTTTATTTTCTTCTATAAAAAAACGAAAATCATTTGTTTTAAACACATAAACATCTTTAATTTTCACAAAAAACTTATCTCTCAATTCTTTTTCCTGGAGTAATAACTCAATCAATTTTTCATCAATATTTTCTACTAAATCTAAAAGTAGTGTTTGATTTAGGTCTGTTTTATCTTCGTTCCAAAGTCTCTCGTCCGCCTTTAAAACGTCAATTATAATTTGTTTTAGTTTTATATTATTCATATTTACCTTCATTTATAAATTAAAATTTGTAATCATAACCCCTAATGTCAATAATGGACACGAAATATTTTCATGATACACATCTCATTTCATAATATTGCTTTATATAGTTAGCAGGGTATAGATAACCAAGTGTGTTGTCTTCGTGGATTTTATTTAACTCAAAAATTAAAGATCGTTTTTCGTTTGCTCTTTTGCTTTCTATTTTTGAAGTGTCAAAATAAAACTTAAAAACACCCCGTCCGCCTTTGCTCTCAATCCTAGCTCCAATAAAAACATCCTGCAGCGCCTTATAAAATTTTTGTTCTTTGGTCATATTATTACCACAGTATTTTTTTATTATAAATTTTTTTGTTTTTATGTCCATAAAAACCTCTATCTGCAAAAATAAGAAAAATTTTTTGATAAATTTTTATTAAATGAAAGTTGCGTAGCAATTTCAGGTTTTATAACGTTTCGAGTGTGTAAGGATAAAAAACTAATTAAAATAGGCATTTAGATAATTATTATTGGATTGTTCACAGTAATAACTATATTTCTTATTAGTATAATTGATTTTTAATAAATTTCTACTTAACATACTTTTCTTTATCTACTAAAAAAAGAAAAGTATCCGCTCATGAAATGCGGTATTGCTAGAGCTTACTTTTTATTGTATAGGTTTTCATTATTATATAAACGACTATATCAAAATTTTTTAATAAATTTTTCTTTTTATAACTGATTTTTGTAATAAATTTTTTGGGTAATCGCTTATACCGATTGCCCAATTTTTTAATAGACTTTTTTCTTCTTCACTAAAAATAAAATCATCTATCATAGTCCGTGGAATATTGGAATTATAGGGGCAAACATTCTGGCATATATCACATCCATAAATATAGTTTGTATTTTTATTAGATAGGTCTGAATAGTCATTTTGTTTCTTTTCTATAGTTAAATATGAAATACATTTACAAGCATTTAATTTTTTATTGTCTAGAAGGGCTTGAGTAGGACAGGCTTCTATGCATTTTTTGCAATTAGTACATTTATCTGATTGAGGTTGTGTGATATTTTCTACTGGAGGCTGCAAAGAAGTAAAAATATTAGATATAAATACATAGCTGCCATACTGTTCATTTATCAATAGCGTGTTCTCACCAATAAATCCTAATCCTGCTCTCCAAGCCCAATATTTATCAATCACTGGTGCAGAATCCACATATACACGTGGATGAAATTCTGGATCAAGTTTTTTTAAAAAGTCAACAACAGGATTACCAATTTTTTTAGCAACATAATGATAATCGTTTTTGGTAACATAAATACTAATTTTTTCTGTCCATTGCTTAGGTAAATTTTGATAATAAGGCAAAATAAATGTAATTACACTCTGAGTGCCTGGTTGTAATATTTGAGGAGAGAATCGTTTATCTAAATTCCTCTCTAGATACTTCATATCTCCATGATAATTATTTTTTAAATATTCTAAAAAATTTATTTTTACAAAATCATCTACTTCATTAGCATCACTTATACCTACATTATAAATGTTTTGATCTCTAAATAATCGCTGTATCTCTTCCCATTCTATTTTTGAAAGTGGTCTAGTCATTATTTTTAAACTATTTAGCTAAAGATTTAATGTATTCTTCTATTATTTTTGGATAGAATTCATACTCTAATTTATGAATTTTTTCTGCTAAACTGTCTGGATTATCTGTATTTTCTACATTTATTTTATGTTGAAAAATGATTTCTCCATCATCATAATTTTGGTTTACAATATGAATTGTAATGCCTGAATATTTCTCATTATTAGCTATCACTGCTTCATGTACTTTAGCTCCATACATCCCTTTTCCACCATATTTAGGTAATAAAGCTGGGTGAATATTCAAAATTTTATTTGGATATTTTTCAATTAAACTCTCTGGTACTGTCCTTAAATAACCTGATAAAATTATCATATCTATACAAAAAGCATTACAAATATTTATTAAAAATGTACCATTATTAGCTAAAGAATTATCAATAATTACAATAGGAACATTATATTGTCTAAAACGATCGATAACTTTTGCATTTTTATTATTTGTCAATAGTAGATTAATTTTAATAGATGGATTAGCTGAAAAATAACGATATATATTCTCGGCATTACTGCCATTACCAGATGCGAAAATTGCTAAATTTGTAAGCATTAAATGAATTGTATAAAATTAAAAAACATTAAGTTCTTGCGTATTTTCCCATTATTTGTCCTTGAGCTAAGATATGACCATTCATAGCCTTTAAAATATCTTCTTTTTTAAGGCCAGGTTCTAAATTTAATAGAGTATCTAAAGCGTAAAGTTTAAAATAATATCGATGAGTACCACTAGGTGGACAGGGACCACCATAACCAATTTTTTTAAAGTCTGCAATCCCTTGTTTAGTTCCATTAGGTAGGACCTTATCTTTAGGTAAATTTTCAGGTAATTCATGAATATCAGCGGGTATATCATACAGTACCCAGTGAGTGAAAGTGCCCATAGGAGCATCAGGATCTTCACAAATCAAAACAAATGACTTAGTACCATTAGGTGCGTTATCCCAAGATAATTGCGGTGATATATTGGCTCCGTCACAAGTATATTTGGCAGGAATCATACCACCATCACTAAAAGAATTACTTTTTACAATAATATTTGTTGACATATCTGTTTTGTTTTTACACTGATTAGAAGTAAAAAATGTTAATGCTATTAACAATAGCAAATGAAATTTCATTATTTATAATTTCATACAAATTTATAAAATTTTTAGAAATTGTAAATAGAGTTTTCAAGGCAAGATTAGGTAGGTGCAATAAGATAAATGTTATAAAACATAGAGGAGTGTGGTAAAATTATATTTGGGTGGGTTGGGGATATTAAGAGTGTGAGAAGGGTATTGTAATTAACAATTTTAATTGTTTAAAATTAAGTATTGTATCAATATTTTAACTTCATCAATTTCCAATACCGCTCCCATGCCCATCTATCGTGCGATGACAAGTTCAAAAGTCGCCCAATATCTGATTCTACCTTATCTTTCAAGTACTTATTCATCACTACAAACCACA